>CAXRHS010000491.1:0-2868 GCA_964230235.1 Myxococcota bacterium | reverse complement strand
TCGAGGCCCGCATCCTGGCCAATCTGGGCGATGGCTTCGACGCGGCCCGGGTCCTGACCCAGCGGCGACTCAAGGGCCTGGGCGGCGGCGTTGTCTGCCGTCAACCCAAATACTTGCGAGCCGAGTTCCGACGCAGCGACGCGGCCGGCAAACGGATCGGCGAGTTCGCCCGCCGCGTTGGCGTCGGCAACGGGTTCCGCGGTGGTCCCGGGGGCGGCGAGCGCACCGCCCTCGACGGCGGCTGGCGCAACCGGGCCCGGACCTTCGACTTTGACGTCTGCTTTCTGTTCGCGGGGCGCTCCGGCCGGCGCGGGCAGACCGCCCCCAGCACCGCCGGCGGCCGCACCCTCTGGGGCTTGCGCCGGCGTCTGACCGGCTTCCGCCACTTGCTGCACGTCGGGGCCAGCGCCGGGATCGCCCTTGGGCGCTTGCTCTTGCTTGGCGGCGACTTCGCCAACCGACCCCGCCGATGCGGCCGGCACACTGCCGGCACCTGCGGCTGCGGGAGCGGGCGTTTCGGCAACCGCCGGCCCGGCGGCGGCTGGCGCGGCTGGCGCGGCGCCGTCGACTGACGCAACAGCCGCCTCGGTGGCTTCCGCTGGCTTGGCGTCGGCGGCTTGCGGCGCGCCGGAAGCGCCTTGCGCAACAGGCGCACCTTCAATGGCGGCAGCTTCATTGCCCGCGGCGACCGGGGCGATGACCTCGCCCGCAGCCTCTTCTTTCTTGCCGGCCAACTGGTCGGGCACGCCGGCTTCCGCTGGCTTGTCGGCCTTGCCGGCGGCAACGGGCTGGACATTGCCCTGCACATCGGCGGGCGCTTGCCCGCCAGCGGCGAGTTCCGCCACTTGCTCTGGCCCCGCCAACTGCTGTTCCGGTGCCAGCTCGTTCTTGCCGGCGGGAGCGGTTGCAGGCGCTGCGGCGACGCCCTCGGGCGCCTTTTCGGCTGACTTTTCTGGCTGCGCGGTGCCTTGTGCTTCGGCCGCGGCATCGCCCATTTCCGGACTTTCTGGGGTCGCCACCGGCGCAGCCGCGGGCTCGGCGCTGGCCGCCTGCTTGGCTTCACCAGCGGGGGCCTCGGCCTTTTCTTCTTTGGGCGGCGCCGGTTGCTTCTTTTCGGCGTCTTCCTTGCCGACCACATCCTGGGCGGGCTGTTGCGCCGGTGTCGCCGCTTTCTCTTGCGGCTTGGTCACCGCGCCAGGCCCAGCGCTGGCGTTCGACGCGCCTTCTGCCGCCGGTCCGCTCGAGGGCGGCTCGGTGTAGAGCTGCTCGGCCTTGACGTTGACTTTGTCGCCACCTGGTTCGGTCTTGACCTGCTGGGCGTTGGGGCCGACCGTGGCCATGCCCTGATTTTCGCTTTTGGGCGACATGCCTTGGGCTTGCGACTTGGCTTGACCGGTGCTGCCTTTGCCTTCGGGAACTTGCGCGCCAAGCGCCGCGGGGTCCTTGTATTTCTCCAGCTCAGGCGAGCCAGGGGGCAGCGACTTGACGCGCGCCAATTCCGCTTGCTGCGCGGCAATTTGCGCCGGGTCCTGCTCGGCATTCTGCGCCCCTGCGCCCGCACCACCACCGCCCGCAAGCGGGTCGCCTGCGCCACCCAGGGCCGGCATGTCCTGCGCGGCCTGCGCCTGCTCGTGCGGTTTCTTCTGCGACTTGTCCGGCTGGGGCCTGCCCTGCTGGTTCTGCTCGCCGCGGTGTTGTTTGGCCTTGTCGAACATGGCGCGCCTTGGGTGCGGGGTCCGCGCGCCGCCGACCGTGGGGTCGGGCCGGGGCGGACCACGCCAATCTGGCCTTGTAGGCCCCTTGGACGCGCAACGCAAGGCGCGCAGGCCCCCAGCGGCGGGGTGCTGGGGACGCAATGCCCCTGCCGTCGATCGCGCTAGCAAGGGGGGCTTTGTTCAGATCTATGATTATATTGATGTTTCTCAGCCAGTCGCGCATTTGCCCCTGGGAGGCCGCGGCGCAGGCCGAATCGAGGGGGGTATTGTTCAGATGATTGAGACTGCTAGGGAATTCGGCGTAGAAGTGATCAATCGCCCAAGCACACGCCCACGCAGCGGGCGTGCGCCACCAACTGCCCGTCCACCGGCACGTTGTGCGGCTTGCGAATGCCCTCGCCGAGCGGCACATCGGCAATCTCGGTCCCGCGCAGGCACACCATCCGCCCCCACTGCCCGGCCTGCGCCAGTCGCACCGCCTCGGCACCGAACCGCAACGAAATCAGGCGGTCGTAAGCGACCGGGGTGCCGCCGCGCTGGATGTGTCCGAGCACCGTGGTGCGCACCTCCGGCGGTTCTGGCCGGTCCCAGCCGTTGGCAAACGCTGCCTTGAGCGCGGTTTCGAGGCCGACTGCGGCACCGCCGACGCGCGCCACCCGCCCGGTGGTCGCCGGTTCCAGGTGCGCCGTCTGCCCGCCCTCCGCGTGCGCGCCCTCCGCAACCACGATGAGCGTGAAGTTGCGGCCCTCCTCGCGCCAGCGCTGGCGAATCTTGTTCAGTACACTTTCAACTTTGTACGGGATTTCGGGAATCAGCACCGCATGGGCACCACCCACCAACCCGGCGTGAAGCGCGATCCAGCCGGCGTAGCGGCCCATCACTTCCAAAATCATGACCCGGTCGTGCGACTCGCCGGTGGTCTTGAGGCGGTCCAACGCCTGCATGGCGACTTCGACTGCCGTGTAGAAGCCAAAGGTGGTGTCGGTGGACCCCAAGTCGTTGTCGATGGTCTTGGGCACGCCGATGACGTTGGCGCCGCGTCCGGCCAACTCGTGAGCGATGGCTAGCGACCCGTCGCCGCCGATGGCAATCAGGCCGTCGATGCCGAGCAGCCCGATGTTGCGCACCACCTCGTCGCCGCGGTCCTCTTCGC
>CAXRHS010000490.1:0-12542 GCA_964230235.1 Myxococcota bacterium | reverse complement strand
CCGCTGCCGCTGCTGCGCCAGCACCCCGGGCTGTGGGCGATCCCGGCCGCAGTCGGCCTGTCGTTCGCGCTGGATCTGCAGGCGGTCGAGCACGGCCCGATCCTGTGCGTGTCGCGGCTGGCGCTGGGGATACCCTGCGGCGGGTGCGGACTGACCCGCGGCTACGTGGCCTTTGCGCACGGCGAGCTATGGACGGCCATTCGCTACAACCCGTTGACGCCGTTACTGTACCTGTGGATGGTCGGCTGGTGGTCGGCCTCGGTCGCCCGGGTGGTGCGCGGGCAACCGGTGGCGCGCTCGCCGCGCTGGCTGGGGCTGGTGGCCATGGTCGGCTTCGGGCTTTTGTGGCTGGTGCGCACCGTCGGCTTCTTCAGCCAGGGCGGCTGGGCCGACACCATCGCCCGCGAAGCGCTGCCGGTCCGGTTGTGGCTGTGGCTGGTCAACTGACTGGCGCGCAAAACCACGCGTGCAGGGCTGCCTGGATGCGATCCACCGCATCGGGGGCCGCGGGGTCGAGGCGCAAGTCCGCCGCTTCGGAGCGAAACCAGGTGCGCTGGCGCTTGGCATAGTGGGCGTGATCGCGGGCCAGTCGGTCCGCGAAACCGGCGCGCGGGGCGGCACCTTGAACCACCTGCGCCGCGTCGCGGTAGCCCAGTGCCTGCATCGCCGGGGCGGTCGCGACCAGGCCTTGTGCCAAAAGCGCGGCGACCTCGGCCAACAACGGCTCGGCCATCGTCCGCGCGCGGCTTTCCACCGCTGCCGCGTGGCGCACAGCGTCCGGTTCGAGCACGGCAAGCCACGCAGCATAGCGAGGCGGGGGCGTCTGGGCGTGCCACGTCGACAGCGGGGTGCCGGTTGCCGCGTGCACTTCCAAGGCGCGCAGCACCCGCTGTCGGTTGGCGGCGGGTGTGTTTGCCGCATAGGCGGGGTCGACGCGCGCCAATTCGGCGTGCAGGGCATCAGCGCCGCAACCGTGCCACCGGGCCGCCAGTTGTGCGCGCAGCGCCGGGTCGACGGCCGGAATTTGCGCCAACCCGCGCACCAGGGCCCGGTAATACAAACCCGTGCCGCCGACTACGACCGGCCACGCGCCGCGGGCGCCGATGTCCGTGATGACTTGAGCGGCAAGCTCGGCCCAACGGCCGGCGGTCATGGCCTCGGCCGGGTCGGCCATGTCGACCAGGTGGGTGGGCACGGCGGCCCGTTCGGCGGCGGTCGGCTTGGCGGTGGCCGCCTCCAGGCGCCGATACACCTGCAGGGCATCGCACGACACCACTTCGATCGGCAAGCCGCGGGCGCGCAGTGCGACCGTCAACGCCGTCTTGTTGCTGCCCGTCGGTCCGCACAGCGCCGCAATGCGCGGCAGGGCCCCTGCGGTCACGGTCGGCCGAACCAGCGGGCGATGTCGCCAAAGGGCACCCGTGTCCACACCGGGCGGCCGTGCGGGCAGTAGGCCGACAGGTCCACGCCGTCCATTTCCGTCAACAAGGCGTGCACATCGGCCGGGTGCAGGACGTCGCCCGAGCGAAAAGCGGCATGGCAGGCCATTGTCGCCGCGTGGCGCTCCAAGCGTTCGACCAGCGCGCCATCGCGACCGCCGGCGACCAGCGACGCCGCCAGTTGACGGACATGCGGAACCACGTCGCGGTCGCGCAAAAGGGTCGGCTGGGCGAGTACCCGCACCAGCCTTGGACCCGCGGCCGCCACCTCAAAACCCAGGCGCGTCAGCAGTTCGGCCTCGTCGACCAGCGCCGCGACCTCGGCCGGCGCCAGCGGCACCGCCACTGGGATGAGCAGCACCTGCGACGGCAACGGACCAGCGCGCAGGCCGACCACGAACCGCTCGAACAGCACGCGTTCGTGGGCGGCGTGCTGGTCGAGGACGACCATCGCGCGATCGTCCTGGCACACGAGGTAGCACGCGCCGACCTGGCCCACGTAACGCAGGGCCGCCCATTGGCCCGCAACCGGGCCACCGATCGGCAGCGGGGCGGCAGCAACTGCGGCAGGCTGAGGTGGCGGCGGCGACACCGGCACAGCCACTTCGGGCAGCGCGGGCAGCCAATCCGTTTTGATCAATGGGGCTTGCGTCGGCTGCGGCCTGGTCGGCGCGGGGTCGGCCGGTGGCTGATTCGGCGCGGGTTCCGGCACTCGCTGCGGCGGCAGCTGGGTACGGATCCACGGTGTTTCCGCGAGCATGGCGCCAACGGCGCGCACCACCGCACCGAACACGTTGCCCTGGGCAGCGAACCGCACTTCGCTTTTGGCTGGGTGCACGTTAACGTCGACCGTGCCGGCCGGGCATTCGATCCACAGCACGCCGACCGGATAGCGGCCGCGCTCCAACAGGGTGCCGTAGGCCTGCGCCACCGCTTGCTGCAGCGTGCGGTCGCTGACCGGCCGGCCGTTGACGAGGATTCGCAGCTGACCCGGCCCGACATGATTCAAGGCCGGCTCGGACAAAAGCGCGGTAACCCGGTAGTCGCCCTGACCTTGCACCGCATACAAGCGGCGCGCCACTTGCGGGCCAAGGACTGCGCTCGCCCGCGCGGCGGCATCGCCGTCGGCCGGAAAATCCAAGACCTTTTTGGCCCCGACCCACAAGGTCAGGTGCAGATCGGGCCGGGCCAGCGCCAGGGTCTCCAACAGGTCGAGCACCCGACCGGTCTCGGTGCTGGCGGTGCGCAAGAACTTGAGGCGCGCAGGCACGTTGAAGAACAGTTCCTCGACCTGCACATCGGTGCCGGGCGCGCAGCCGACCGTCTGGGCCTGCAGGTCTACGCCGCCCGCGCCGGACAAGCGAATGCCCTCTTGGTCCGCCGCGCGCCGCGTGGTCAGGGTGACCCTGGCGACAGCGAGGATCGACGCCAGCGCTTCGCCACGAAAACCAAACGTGCCAATCGCCAAAAGGTCTTCGGCGCTGCGCAGCTTGCTGGTGGCATGGCGCGCAAATGCCAGTCGCGCGTCCTCGGGACCCATGCCCACGCCATTGTCGGTGACCCGCACCAGGCGCTTGCCGCCGTCGTCCAGGCGAACCGTCAAACGGGTCGCCCCGGCATCCAGCGCATTCTCCAGCAGTTCCTTGACGATCGAAGCCGGCCGCTCGACCACTTCGCCGGCGGCAATCTGGTTGGCAACCGTCGGATCGAGCAGTGCAATCCGCGGGCCTTGGTCCGGGTGGGCGGGCGAGGTCACGTGCGCAGCGTCAACGGGGCCAGCAGGCTTGCGCGGTCACGGGCGGCGCTGCGGCAGGCTTTTGCATGAAAGGCCCAAAGCCTGCGGGCAGTTGCGGCACCCGGCCCAGGTGGTCGCGGCGCTGCTCGGCCCACTCGGGGTAGATCCAGGCATAGGTCTGGGCGCTGGCGACCACCTGCATCACGTAGGCGCGGGTCGCAGGGTAGGGAATCGACTCGACAAACACGTCGCTGGCCACGTTGGGTTTCTTTTGGACCCAGTCGCGGGCCGCGTAGGGGCCAGCGTTGTAGCCAGCGGCGACCACCAGCGCGTTGCCCTTGTAAAGACTCAGCAGTTGTCCCAAGTACAGCGCGCCGAGTTGCAAGTTGGCCTTGGGCTTGAGCAGCGATCCCGGCCCGCCGTAGCCCACCCCGTGCAAGTCAGCGACGTTTTTGGCCACGCCCGGCAACAATTGCACAAGGCCGTAGGCGCCGGCCTTGCTTTGGGTGGTCGGCACATACGCGCTCTCGTGGCGCATGATGGCGTACAGCAAGGATCGCGGGATGCCCGCCGCCTGCGCCGCGCTATCCGCCTCGTCAAAGAACGCGCGCGGAAACGACTGCCGCCAGATGTGGGCGGTGCTGTCGTCGGGCCGCGCCGCCCGGCGGGTGTGGCGGTCCATCACGCCGTGGGCCATCGATCGGTTGCCGTCGAGCTCGAATAGCACCGCCAGCAGGTGCACGCCGTCGCGCGGCAGGCCGCGGCTCAGTTGCGCGCGCAAAAGCGATCGCGCCTCGCCGTGCAACCCCATGCGCACCAGCAAGACGGCCTCGTCCAGGGCCGGCGCGCGCGCGACCCGCAGGCGCTCCAGCGCGGGAGCCGGGACGTCGGCCGCGGCGCTCGGTGGCGGCCCCAACAGCCGCTGCGCGCGGTCGGCGTCGATCTCGCCGATGCGGTCCAGGGCCAGGATGCCGTAGTAGGTCTGCGGCCAGGTGTTGGCGACGGTGGCCCAGGCGTCGAGCGCGGGTTCAAGCTGGCCCAGCTGTTGCAGACAACGGGCTTGCCAGTAGATGGCTTTGGCGCGCCACGGCTGGCGGGCGCCGGTCCACAGGTTGCCGTGGTCGCGCTCCAATTGCACAAACGTTTCCAAGGCCTTGGCGTGATCGCCGGCCACGAAGCGCTGCCAGCCCAGGCCCCACACCGCCAGTTCGCGGTCCTGGGCGTCCGGGTGGTGGTCGAGCAAGCGCAAAAGCGCCTCGGTCGCCTCATGTGGCTTGCCGACGTTGTTGTACAGCCGGTGCAGCCGGGCCAGCGTCCGCGCGTGCAATTCGGTCGCCGCCGGGCCCGTCAGCGCGCCCAAGCCGACCAGCAAGGCGTCGAGTTCCGCGATCGCCAGCGGGTCTTGCCCGGTCTTGCCGAGCGCGTCGCCGAGCGCAAACTGGGCGCGCGCCTTGAAGAGAGGATCGTCTAACGATTCCATGGCTTTGCGCAAAAGCGGCACCGCGTCGGAGCGGGTCTTCTTGTCGCGAACCGCCAGCGCGCCGCGCACGTACAGCCGCAGGCCGCTGCCATCTTCGGTCGCCGCATCGGCCTCGCGCAGCCACGCCTGAATCTGCCCGGGGCGGACCTCGGTGCGGCGCAAGATGCGCTCGATGCGGTCGGCGGCGGTCGGAGTCGCATCTGCGGCAGCGAGGCGGACGACCGCTGCTTGCGAGTCGGCGCCGCGATCCAGGTTCCAGCCGTCGCGCCACAGCCGCACGGCGTCGGCGGCCCTGCCGTTGCACACCGCGAGATCGCCGGACAGCAACAGCCAGCGGGCGCGCAGATCGTGGCTCAGGCGCGCTGGGTCGACCCGCTCCAGGGCGTCGCGCGCGGGCCCGGCGTTGCCGCGCTGCAATTCCAGGGCCGCCATGTGCAGCGAAGCTTCGTCGCGCGCCACGTGCCACGGGGCGATCGCGGCCCACTGCGCCAGCGCTTCGGCGTGGTCTTTGCGGCGCAGCGCGAGTTCGGCCAGTGCCTGGCGCGCGCGCTGCGAAAACGGCCCGCTCTGCGCCAGCGGCTGCCAGGCGCGGTCCGCTTCGGAGTCTTTGCGCTGGGCCTGCAACGCCAGCGCCGTGATGAGCGTCGCCGCCTGACGCACCGGCAGTTTTCGGCTGCTGTTCATCAGCGCCGGAGCCAACCGCGCCACGGTGGCCCACTGGCGCTTGCGGTAGGCGGTCAGCAGCGGCGGGTAGTCCGGCTCCGTGACGTCGATCGCGGTCAGGTCATACAGGTCGTCGGTGGTGGCCGGCGCAGGCGGTGCCGCGGCGGGCTCGCAAACTTCGCTCTCGACCGCAGCCCCGTCCGCAAGTTCATCGGCCAGCGCCGCTGAACTGACCCACAGCACGCCACTGGCCACGAAAAACGCGACCGCACGCGCACAAGGCGACCAGCATGCAAAAAGAGGTGACGCCCGATGAAAGGACCGCATCGCGGCGATCGTGAACCGGGTGCCCGCCAATGACAAGAAAAATCTGCGCGTCGCGACTGCAAGCGCGAGCGAATCGGCAACGGCTGGATAACAAAATGCTTTTGCTGGCAACCCTGGCTGCAGCACGCTGCCCGGCTGCGCGGCGAGCCGTTGACAAGCCGGCCGCGCTTGCCGCATCGTTGCCGCGCTCGGGCCGCGGTCAACGACCGCTGTCCCTGCCGCCGGAGTGGTGGAATGGTAGACGCGGCGGACTCAAAATCCGTTGAGCTTGCGCTCATGTGGGTTCAAGTCCCACCTCCGGCACCCCTCGAAAATAGCCTGCGCGACGCGCGCCCGCGGTGATGGCGGCGCGCGCACTGGCGTTGTGGCTGGCGTGGTCCGCGATCACGGCCAGTCTGGCTGCGGCGTCAGCGGCCGCCCAGACCGGCTCAGCGACCCTACCGTTGGCCGGACCTGCAGCGCCCGAAGGCGCCAGCGCGCCTGCGGCGGCCGAGCCTTACCGCCTGGACGCCGAATTGCGCTTGCGCGGCGCAGCCGGGCGGCGGCTGGCGACGCTGGCGCCGGGGTTCTCCGCCAAGACCCAAGGCTGGTTCCAGCGATCGCGGCTCGGCGTCTCGTTTGACCGCGGCACCCTGGCTGCGCGGGTGCAGTTGCAATCCTCGAGCGCGTTTGGCGTGGCGCAGCCGGGCACCGACCCGGTGGCGCTGGGTCTGCAGCAGGGCTGGCTGCGCGCGCATGTGCCGGCACTGGGCGAAGCGTGGGCCGACGCCGGGCGGCTGGCCTTGCAGTACGGCGTCGGGCGCCAGATCGGCCACTACGACTTCGATCTGGTTGGCAATGCGTTTGACGGGGTGCGCGTGCACTATGGCCTGGGCGGTCGCCTTAGCGTCGATGCCCTCGCGGTCAAGCTGCGGCGCGCGGCCGGCCAGCCCGACCTCGAACGCAACCTTGCCGGTGCCTACCTGACCGGCCGGCCGAGCGATGCGTTTGGCGCCGACCTGTACTTCCTGTACTTGCAGGACGGTGCCAATGCCGAGGATGCGGTGCTGCTGACCATGGGCGCACGCCTGGACCTGACTCCGGTCCGCTGGCTGGCCGCCGATGTGGAAGCCGCGGTGCAGATTGGCGAAATCACGGTCGCCAACGTGCGCGAGCCCCAAGACCACCTGGCGTGGATGGCCGCTGGCCAGGTCGGCGTAAGCGGCCGGTTCGGCATCGACATGGGCCTGGCCGCCATCGGGCAGCTGTTTTCGGGTGACGATCAGCCGACCAGCCGCACCCGGCGCGCGTGGCGGCCGCTTTATCCATCGCGCGACCGCCTGATCGGCATGCTGCAGTTGCTGGAACCGAGCAACTTGCTGCAGGTGGGCGGTGCCTGGCACGGCAGCCTGCCGGCGTGGGGCGGCACCCTGCGCGCCGACCTGGACCTGCGCCTGGACCGGGCCGCGGCAGCCGGCCCGCTGCCGGCGTTTGGCGGCGGTGCCGTGGGCAACGGGCAGGGCTGGATCACGCTCGGCAGTCAGGCCGATCTGCGGCTGCGCTGGGGTACCGATGCCGGGCGCGAATTGCTGGCGGCGATCGCGCTGTTCGCACCCGATGCCGCGATCGTGCAAGACCGCAACGCCCAGACGGCGCTACTGCTGTTGCTGCAATGGACAGCCGCGTTTTGAGCGGCTAACCTGCGCGCGCGCATCTGGCCCGGCCGAACCCGCGAAGCATCGCTCGCACCAACCGGCCGCGACACCACAAAGCCGCACGGCATACCCACGCCGGCACCCAAGGAAGACAGCAATGATCGTGCGACATGGCGGTAGAAGTGATGTTGGCGCGGTGCGCATCCACAACGAAGACAGCTTTCTGGCCGATCCGCAGACCCAGCTTTTCGTGGTCTGCGACGGCGTGGGCGGTCGGGCCGGCGGTGCCGAGGCGTCGAGCCTGGCGGTCGAGCACATCGGCCAGATGGTCGCCAAGAACCGCAAGGCTATCGAAGAGTTTTCGAGCGGTACCGGCCAGACTGCGCGCCGGGACGTCGCCTCGATCCTGGAGCGCGCGATCAGCGACGCCAGCCGGCGCATCCGCCACCACGCGCTCGCCAATCCACAGCTGGCCGGCATGGCGACCACCGCGGCGAGCTTGCTGGTGACCGGCGATCAGGCGTTTGTGGGCCACGTCGGCGATTCGCGCGTGTACCTGGTGCGCGCCGGTGTGTTGCACTGCCTGACCGAAGACCACAGCGTCGCCAACGATCTCAAGCGCCGCGGGCGCCTACCCGACTCCAGCATCGCGGCAGTTCAGCATGAGGCGTTGACCCGCGCACTGGGGGTGCTCGACACCGCCCGCGTCGACTTGCTGGACCTGGAAGTGCTGCCGCGCGATCGCTTCATCTTGTGCAGCGACGGCGTACACGGGGTCGTCGGCGATGAACTGATGCAGGCGCTCGGCACCCGCGGCGATGTGCAGCGGGTCGCGGACGAACTCATCGAAGCCGCGCTGCAAAAAGGCGCACCCGACAACGCCACCGCTGTCGTGGTCGATGTGCTCGACGACGCGGCCGAAGACCGCGCAATCCGGGTGCGGCGGCGCTTGGAGGCGATCCAGTCGGTGACGATGTTCCGCTACCTGGCATTTGCAGACCTGATGCGGGTCGCCGGCATCGCGCGCGAACTGCGTTGGCCGGCTGGCACCGCGTTCTTCAAAGAGGCCGATCCCGGCGACAGCATGTACATCCTGCTCGACGGCACCGTCGGCGTCAGCAAAAGCGGGCTGGAACTCGCGACCCTCAAGCCGGGCGCGCACTTTGGCGAGATGGCGCTCATCGAGCGGGCACCGCGGTCGGCCACGGTGGTCGCCAAGACCGATTGCGACGTCCTGGTCATCGAGCGGGAAGGCTTTTACGGACTACTGTCCGAAGAGACCACTGCAGTCAAGCTGCTGTGGGGCCTGGTGCGCATGCTCAACCACCGCTTGCGCCTGACCAGCGACGAGTTGACACACCTCAAGATGGGTTTGCAGTGAAGCTCAAGGTGGGTTTGCAGTGAAACGTCACGCATTTGTCTTTGCGCTCGGCGTGCTTGCCACATGCACGCCGCCCGATCCGCCGCCGCCGCGGCCGGCTGCCCCCAAAGTCGCGGCCCCCGCCGAGCCGGAAAGCGATCCGCAAGCCGTCCAGGGCGCGCGCACCGACGGGCTACAGGGCGGCACTTTGGTGTTTGAGGACCACTTCGATCGCGCCGAGCTCGGCGCCGATTGGCTGAGCAAGCATGCCGGCGAATGGGTCATCGAAGCTGGCGAGGTCAAACCCAACCGGGTGGCGCAAGAAGAAGTGCGCAACCAAGGCCTGTGGCTGCAAAAGCCGCTGCCGGACAAAGTTCGCGTAACCTTCAAGACCCGGTCGCTGTCGCGGGTCGGCGACACCAAGTGCGAGATCTTCGCCACCGAACCGCGCCACGAGGCCGGCTACTCGGTCATCTTTGGCGGCTGGGGCAACACCATCAACACGATTGCGCGCCTGGGCGAGCACGAACCGCGCCGAATCGTGCAGTCGGACCACCAGCGCGTCGAGACCGGCCGCAGCTACACCTGGACGATCGTGCGCAACGACCACGTGGTGCGTTGGTACCTCGACGGCAAATTCATGATCGCGTACCCGGATGACCGCCCGGTGCGCGGCAACTACTTTGGCTTGAACAACTGGGCCACGGACGTTCGCTACGACGACCTGCAGGTTTTCGCGCTGTGACCGTCTTGGGGCCCGTTTGTATACATGTCTGATAACCCTAATTTTTTTCACAGCCTTGCGGCTGGTGGTTGACGCAAACGGCCGTGCGCATTTATCTTGCGCCGCGGCTTGCCGGCCGCGCCCGCCGGCTAGCCCCCAAGGGCCTCTCGTTGGGTGCCCGCACAGCAGCGCATGGCGCGACACCGGCAACCGTAGCGCCCGTTGGACCTACCGCCCCTTGAAGTCCAGGTGAGCCTTGGCGATCCGCACCACATGCGCAGGCGAAACCAACGTCGGACGCAAGCGCGCCCACAACGAAGACAACTATCTGGTCTTCCCGGAGCGCAACTTGTTCGTCGTCGCCGACGGCATGGGCGGCCACGCTTGCGGTGAAGTGGCGAGCCAGATGGTCGTCGAGACCATGCGCGACTACTTCGGCCGCGCCTTTGACGATCCGGACGCCACCTGGCCAGGGCGCGAAGAGCGCGGCCGCACCCGCAGCGAGAACATGCTCAATAGCGGCATTCGCTATTGCAACTACGCGATCTGGGAACGTGGCCAAAGCGACGCCAAGTTCAAGAACATGGGCACCACGGTCGTGGGCTTTCACTTGGACGACGCCGACGGCCACCTGACGGTCGCGCACGTGGGCGACTCGCGCTGCTACCGGTTGCGCGGCGACGAGTTGACGCAGATCACCGAAGATCACTCGCTGCTCAACGACTACAAGCGGATGGCGGTGCTCACGCCCGAAGAAGAGGCCAATTTTCCGCACAAGAACATCATCGTGCGGGCGTGTGGCCTCAAGCAGGATGTGCTGGTGGACCTGCAGCGCGACAAGCCGCAGTTGGGCGACATCTACATTCTGTGTTCAGACGGACTGTCGGGCGAAGTCGCCGATCCGCAAATTCGCGAGATCATGATGCGCGAGCGTGCCGACCTGGTTGCCCTGGTCCACAAGCTGATCATGCAGGCGTGCGAAAATGGCGGCAAGGACAACGTAACCTGCATCGCGCTGCGGTTTGACGAGATCTGATCGCCTTGCGCGGGTCGGCGCACGGCCGGTAGCAATCGATGAACGACGCCGCAGCCCTGTCGCTCCAACCCGTGGGCCTTTGGGTCGCGGAGTTGCACGGCTTCTTGGTTGAACTGCAAGAGCGTCGCCTGGCGGCCACCGCCGATTCGGTGCCGTTGGGCGAAAAAGCCCGTCGCCTTGCCGACAAGGCGCGCGTGCTGGCCCAACAGTGGGCGCAATCGCGGCCGCAAGTCGCTGAACGCCTTCAGCACATCAGCCAGCGGCTGGCGGCGTTGGACCTGAGCCGCGAGCGCGGCGCGTTGGTCCGCACCGGCATGGCTTGGAAAATCGCCAAGCACTACGAGGGCATCGCGCGCATGCTGCGCAGCGAACCGACCGTCGAGGTGGCGCTGCCCGAGCTGCGGCCCAAGAACTACGCGCGCAACGCTTTTCACATCGGCAACGGCTTTTTCTCGGCCGGCCTGTACACGGCGATCGACGACCGCGCGACCATGCTGTGGATCGGCATCGCCTACTGCTCGTGGATGCTGGCGCTCGAAATCGCCCGCCGCCTCAGCCCGCGGCTGAACCGCTACCTGGTGGACAAAGTGTTCGGCGCCATCGCCCGGCCGTCCGAGGCGTGGCGCATGAACTCTGCGTCGTGGTATGGCATTGCGATCGTCATCATGCTGGCGTCGGGGGCTCCGCGGCTGGCGTGCATCGCCGCCGTGTTGGCCCTGGGCCTGGGCGACCCGGCGGCGGCGGTCATCGGCCGCAAGTGGGGCCAGCGCAAGCTCTACGGCCGCAAGAGCATTGCTGGCACGCTGGGCTTCTTTGCTGTCGCCACCGTTGCGGTGCTTGGCTGGTTTGCCGTGTTCGCGCCCGTGCTGCTGCCGGGTCTAGGCCTGGCCGCCTGGCTAGCGCGAGCGGTGCCGATTGCGGTCGTTGCAGGGCTGGCCGGCGCCGTCACCGAGACCTTCAGCGACCGGCTGGAGGACAACTTCACCATCACCCTGGCCGTTGCTGGCTGCTGCGCGTTCGTGGCCTGACGACATGGCCAGATCGGCCGCCAACACCACTGCAGTTGCCATTCGCGACGGCCGCCAGATTCGCGCCGCCGAGCGGCGCAGTGCCACCCGCGAATTGCTGGTCGCTACCGCGCGCTCCGTGGTCCGCGACGAAGGCGTCGGCGCGACGACGCTCGAGCACATTGCCGAGCGGGCCGGCGTCTCGCGCGCCACCATCTACCTGCACTTTGCGACCAAGGCCGACGTGCTGGGCGCGGTGTTGGACGACCTGGTCGGCCGGCTGGAAGGATCGGTGCTGGGCGTCGACCTGCAAGACGGCGCCGCGCCGCCAGAGGACCAGCTGGCGGCCAACCTGGTGCGGGTGTTGCACGTGCTGTTTGAGAATCAGCGGCTGAGTCAGTTGCTGTTTGCCCTGCCCGTCCACGACGAACCAGCGATCACGGCCCGTGCGGCGCAGTTTCTGGCGACCGTCAAGCGGATGCTGCGCGAGGCGTTGACCGACGGCCGGGCCGCCGGCTTGGTGCGCGACCAGTTCGACGTCGAGGTGGCGACGACCGCCCTGTTTGGCGCGGTGCGCGAGGTGGTGTGCTCTGCGGAACTCGGCAGCCACGACGACTTGGACCGGCGGGTGGCGATCGCCTGGAGCGTGGTCAGCGTCTGCCTGTGCGGCGTGGCCTCGGACGAACTGCGCGCGGCAGTCGCCGAAACCGAGGCGTTCTTCGCCCATCAGGCTGAATTGGCGGCCGCCCTGGACGGCGCCACGCACCAAAAACCACATAGCTGACAGCGGTTTGCGCGACAAGCCCCGCCTCTGACTTGCGTGCCGAACTAAACTGGACTATACGTCAAGTCCAGTCTTAGGGCCCGTGAAAAACCTGTTCGATTTTCCACGTTGGCCCGTTGCTCACCAAGTGGGTCGCAAGCTCGCGACTTTGCAAGTCGACTCGCCGCACCGCTCCGCGCTTGTGCCGATCGACTTGTTTTTACACGGCCTCCTAGAGGGTGTTTACATCCAAACACCTACTGCGCGTAACCATGCATCCCGCCATGCTTTGTTGTCGGCCCCCTTCCTCCCTGCGGCGCACTGCGAGTGCGCCTCAGTCGTCACGCGGCCTCCGCCTCGCCTTGCGGGCGCCT
>CAXRHS010000489.1:0-3580 GCA_964230235.1 Myxococcota bacterium | reverse complement strand
GTGCGCGGAGCGGAGCGGCGAGTCGACTTGCAAAGTCGCGAGCTTGCGACCCACCAAGCAAGCAGTGGGCCAACGTAGAAAATCGAGTAGATTTTTGCGGGCCCTAAGAACAAGTCGATCGACACAAGTGCGGAGCGGAGCGGCGAGTCGACTTGCAAAGTCGCGAGCTTGCGACCCACTGAGCAAGCAATGGGCCGAAGTAGAAAATCGAGTCGATTTTCTATAGGCCCCTACAACGCGCAGCCGAAGTTGAACACGATCGCACCGCCGACCAGTTTCTTGCAGGTGTCTTCGCACAGCGTCACGGTCTTGGGGTCGACGGCGTTGTCGTAGAACCAACCGTCGGGCGCACTGCTGCAGCCATTGCTGCCGGGGATCTTCTTGAGCGGGACGACCACCCCGTTTTCGAGGTGGCTGACTTTGACGTTGACCGGGTTGTACTTCTTATTGGCCGCCACCGGCAGGTTGTAGGTGCAGACCGGCTTGGCGGTGGCCGCGATGGCCTTGCTCAACCCGTCAAAGATCGCGGTCCAGTCGGTCTTGCAGACCTGGAAAAGCGTGCCGCCGGTCGATTGTGCCAGCGCGATGTGCTGCGAGCTGTAGCTGGCGCCGGTGTTGCAAATGCCGGCTTGGTTGGGGTTCTGCTCGTTGATGTAGGCGCAAATCGCGTGGTAGATGAATTTGGGGTTCAAGCCAGCGTTCGACAACAGTTTTTCGTAGTTGGCCTTGAAAGTGGCGGCCGGCGTGCTGCTGTTGTCGTCGGTGATACCCAGCATGTTGTGGGTGGCGTCGGGGCGCAGGAAAAGCTTGAACTTGTCAAAGTTGGCCTGGGTCTGCATGAGCGTCAGCCCATTGGTGCTGGCGACGCCAAACTTGAGCGTCAAGAACTTTTGCGGCTGCGCGCTGTTGCACGCGCCGTCGCCGAGCGGCGGGCCGATGCACAGGCCCAGGCCCGTTCCATACAGCACCAGCCGATAGTCGATCTTCTTGTTCTCCAGGTACTGCGTGAACTTGTTCATGTTCTCATTGGTCCACTTGGCTTCCTGGCTCATCGAACCGCTGGTGTCGATCCACACCACGATGTCGATCTTGCCGCCAAGGCCCACCGTCTCGGTGACCGACACCGAGCCAATCAGCGGCGAACACACCGGCGGGATCGAAGTGGTGCTGGTTTCGGCCGGACCGCTGTCGGTGTCGGGCAGGTCGGCGCCAACGTACTGATCTGCGATCGGGTTGTTGTACCACGGCTTGTTCGGGTCTTCGCCGTTGTCCTTGACGCCCTTGGTGTCCGGTTCGACGTCTTCGATCGGTTCCTCGTCGGGTTCGTCGCCGTCCGGGCCTTCGATTTCGGGTTCGTCGCTGTCTGCCGCCTGGCCGTCGGAGCCCGCCGGTTCGCCATCCAGGCTCGTGCTCGACCCGCCATCCGCTGAACTGCCGGCGTCGGCTGCGGTCGCAGTGTCGTTGCCGTTCGGGCTGTCACTGGCCTGGCCGTCGCCGCCGCCCGTCGCGCCCGCCTCATGCCCTGCACCGCCCTGGCCATCTTTGCCGCCAGCATCGAGCGACTGGGCGCCAACTGTGTCAATGCCCGAGATGAGACCACCGGTGCCCGGCAAGTTGGGGCCGACGCCGACCGACGCGCCCTGCGGGTTGCCCGACCCGGCGTCGCTGCATGCGCCGCACAGCAAGGCTACGATCACCAGCATCCACCCCGATCGCGTCACCGCCAACCTCGCTGCAGGCCCCCAAGCCACAAGCGCGCACAACCGCCACCGCGCGCTGCGCGCCATCGCGCAAGGATACGGGTGAAAACGCCCCGCTGCAACGCGAATCGCAGCGGGCCGGGGCGGCCTCACTCCGCTTGCCCGCACCATTGATTGCCGCGTGGCCGGGGCGACAATTCCGTGCTT
This sequence comes from Myxococcota bacterium, assembly GCA_964230235.1. GTDB lineage: Bacteria > Myxococcota_A > UBA9042 > UBA9042 > UBA9042 > SXRM01. The sequence continues at coordinate 1,673 of CAXRHS010000489.1, read as the reverse complement.
GAACGCAGCACCGTGCGGCTGTGCCAATTCGCGCGCCTGCAAAGGCCTACGTTGGCGGGGGGGCCGGCGGCCAGGGCGGCGATGCCAGGCAGGTGCCAAAAGCGCGACGGCCCCAGCGGGCGCACTGCCTGCCGGGGCCGTCGGAAGACTGCGCTGGACTACTTGAGCGTGATCGAGGTCACCATCACGTCCGCATCCGGCGATTTGCCGTCCTTCTTGGCGATCGCGTCTTGCCAGACCCAGGTGGCGGGCGGGTCCTTCCACGAGCCCAAATCCTTACAATCGACCACATTGGCCTCGGCGATCTTGTCCACGGTCGCGCCGGTTACCGCCTGCACGTCGATGGTGTCGGCCTTGACCTCGCCTTCGCCGTCATACCAGTAGCCGCTATAGCGCACGCCGTTCTGGGTGCCGGTGTACGACTGGGTCACGATCGTCAAGGTCTTGCCCACGATGCTGGCGCCTTTGACGCGGTGATCCACGATCTCATCGGGACCCTTGCCGCTGAAGTGGAACATCGACCACAGCGTCGCCCCGTCGGCGGTTGCCAACGCCAGCAGCGCGCCGTCTCCCTGGGTGGTGTCGTAGTTGGGGATGCCCATGCGGCCACCCACCAAAACCGTGCTGCCATAGACGCGCGCAAAAGCAGTGTTTTCGCGGTCGCCGCCGTTGCCGACCCAGGTCTTGGTCCACAGCAGCTTGCCGGTGCTGTCCATCTTGCCGACCGAAAAGGCAGTGGCCGCGCCGCGGCGGTCCATCGACAGGTAGGCGTTGCCGTCGGCGTCGGTGTCGATGCTGTTGATGTTGCTGCCCTTGCCCAGACCCAGTTGCTGGATCCAATCGATGGTCGGCGTGCCTTTGTCGGCGTCCTTGAGGTGGATGACGAACGCGCCGGCGCTGGTGTTGAGGCCGCCGATGTAGGCGCCGCCTTTGCCGTCGCGGCGGATCGCGTAGCCGCGGTCGTTGACGGTCTTGACCACTTCGAGCGCCGCGCTGCCCTTGAGGTCGCCGCTGGCCGGGTCGAGCGCGGCGAACAGCACCTTGGCGTCGCCTTCGACCACGCCGGTCACCAGCACCAGCGGCCCAGAGGCATCCAGGCCATAGGCCGTGGCGCTGTGCGAGGCCGTCGAGGGCTTGTTGGCGTTGCGAAAGCCCTTCTGCCAGGTCATGGCGCCGGTCTTGGCGTCGAGCTTGAACACCGCGGCCACGAATTGGTTGTTCTGCTGGATGGCCGATAGCGACGCCGAGACGTAGACCGCGCCGTCCGCGCCGACTTGCAGGGAGCCGCCGGTGCCGCCGGTTTCGTCGTTCTGGCCGCTGTCGGGCGAAAAATCGCGGTACTTGCCGTTGAACACCTTGGTCCACAGCGACTTGCCGTCGGCGCCGACCGCGCCCACCGCGACGTCGTAGCCGAAGTTGTCGAGCAGTTCGCCGACATTGGCGTTCCAGTAGGTGACCCCGCCGGCATCGGTGACGCCGGTGCCGGTCATGTCGTCGCCTTTGGACGACCCGCCAAGCTTTTCCCAGCCGAGGCTGCCGCCCGAAAAGAACTTGGCCGAGGTCTGGCCTTTGCCGGTCAAGCCAAAGGTCAGCTTCTTGCTGCCGTCGTAGGCGAGGGTGACGACCGCTTTGCGCTCGCCGCCGGCCACCGGGTAGAAGCGGATCTGAAACAC
>CAXRHS010000488.1:0-2383 GCA_964230235.1 Myxococcota bacterium | reverse complement strand
CTTGCGACCGATAAAGGCGGCCCGATCGTGCACGAACGTGCGCTTGTAGGCCCGGTACGCTTGGGGGTGCAGTCCGGCCTGGTCGCCGTGGGTGTGGCTGTTGGCAACCTGGCTGAGCGTACACGCGATCTAGGTCACGGCCAGCAGTCCCACCGCCTTGCTGGCGTCTTGCTTGCTGCCGATGGGCGCCACGTCGCTGTTGGCAAGGCGACTAATCAGCACTTTCATCGGCTTGTCGGCAGTGACCTCGGTCACGGTCCCGTTGAGCTGTACCACGGCGTTGGCCAACTGGTCGTCGCTGGCGCCGTCGTAGTTGCGCCACAGCCACTTGGAGAAATCGGTGATCTGCTCGGGCGCAGGGTCGGACGCGCAGCCGACGACTGCCAGCACCAGCAGCGCCCAACGCCCCAAGGACCCGTGCACAAACAAGTCGATCGACATACGCGCGGAGCGGAGCGGCGAGTCGACTTGCAAAGTCGCGAGCTTGCGACCCACTGAGCAAGCAATGGGCCCACGTAGAAAATCGAGTAGATTTTCTACTGGCTCCAGATGGCCAGCCATCGTCTAGCGCGCCCGCGGCTGGGTCAGCCGTTGCTGCGCCCGCACCTGCCTGGACAGCGACGGGTGGGTCTGCAGCACCTCGGTCGCCAGCTTGCGCAGGTCCATGTGGATGCCGGGACCGGGCTGCACGAACCGGCCGAGCAGGTTCATGTCCATCGCCATCAGTTGCTTCAGGTCCTTGAGGACGCGATCTCTGCGGCCGGCGGCGAAATTGGTGAACACCCGCGCAAACAGCAGCATGGGCAGGGTCTGGCCGAGCTCGGGGTTGTCGAGCTTGTAGTCATCGAGCAACACCAGCGCCCCATCGTGCCGGCCCGTGCGCGACCAGGCCTCGGCCACCACCGCCGCCATCATCGCCCGCGCCTGCAGCGGACCCGACGTCGGCACGTTGATCTGGTCGGCCAGATCGCGGGCTTCGCGGCTGCGGTTCTTCATCAGCAGCAGTTGGGCGCGAAAAGTCCGCACCTGGTCGGCAGCGTCCTTGGGCACTTTGGCCAGGTCCAGGCCTTCAAGCGTCTGCAAGGCGGCATCCGGGTTCTCTTGGGCTTGCAGTTGGGCCTTGGCAATGCCGTTCAGAACATCTTTGCTGTTCGGATCCTGGGCCGCCAACTGTTCAAGCGCGGCTTTGCGCGCCTCGGGCGAAGCCTGGGCATTTTGCAGAAGCGCGATCACGTCCTTTTGCTTGCGCAATTGCCGAAAGGCGTACCAGAGCAAGCCCGCGAGCGCCAACGTCAACACGGCCACCACGCCGATGACGATCTTGGATCCGGTCACCAGCGCCGTGACCCACACCAGCGCGACCACGCCGCCAACCGTGATCAGGGCCTTCTTGTTCAAGAACGGCATTTCAGCTTGCAACGGGTCGGCAGGTGTGGCCATGCGGATCTCGGCGCGTTCAGTGGCGCGGGGCGCATAGGATCGCCGACGCCGGCAGCGGGCGCAAGGCCGCCTTGACCCGCCGCCGCATCGGGCCAGACAATCCGCAACCCTGGCGGGGGCAAGCGATTGACCTGAACACGCCAGGATGCGGAGCGTGTCTGTGAACGAAGCCCTGGTCTCGCACGACGGTCCCGGTCACCAGTACCTGGCGGCGCGCGGCGCGCGCGGTATGGAGTTGGGCCTGGCGCGCATTGGCGCATTGCTGGCCCGCTTGGGCGACCCGCAGCAACGTCTGGCTGTCATCGCCGTCGCCGGTACCGATGGCAAGGGGTCGACCTCGGCCATGATCGCGGCGCTTTTGCAGGCCGCCGGCTTGCGGGTCGCGCACTACACGTCGCCGCACCTGGTCGAAACCCGCGAACGGGTGTGCATCGATGGCCGGGCGGTCGCGGCCGCCGACCTCGACGCCGCCCTGGTGCAGGTCGCCAACGCAGCCGCGAGCGATCCGCCGCTCGACCCTACGCCGTTCGAGACCTTGACGGCAGCGGCGCTGTGGCGGTTCGCGCAGGACGATCCAGGCATCGACGTCGCCGTGCTCGAAGTGGGCCTGGGCGGTCGGCTGGACGCGGTCAACGCCACCGAACCGGTGGTCAGCGTCATCACCCACTTGTCGTACGACCATACAGCGGTGCTCGGCGAGAGTCTCGCGCAAATTGCCTGGGAGAAAGCCGGCATCGCCCGCGACGGCCGAGCACTGGTGTGCGCGCAGCCAGGCCTGGTCAAGCCCGCGCTGCGCAAATACGGCATCGCGCCGCGCCTGCTGTGCCTTGGTACCGATGCGACCGTTGGCGATTTCGCCTTGCGCGGCCAGAACCTGCGGTCGGTGGCACGGCTGCGCGGGCCAAGCCTGGGCGACGAACTGCACGTGGAACTGGACCTGCCC
>CAXRHS010000487.1:0-2451 GCA_964230235.1 Myxococcota bacterium | reverse complement strand
ACTCGATTTTCTACGTTGGCCCACTGCTTGCTTGGTGGGTCGCAAGCTCGCGACTTTGCAAGTCGACTCGCCGCTCCGCTCCGCGCACGTGTCGATTGACTTGTTCTTTTACAGGACCTAACAGGGTCGCCGGAAATGCCAATTTCTGGCGGCCCGCCACGGCGAATCCCGCATCGGGTGAGCTCGTGGCCCACGCAATAGCAAGGCAGGGTCGCCATTATCGGCGACCCTGTCAGGGCCCGCAGAAAATCGACTCGATCTTCTACGTGGGCCCACTGGACAAGCAGGAACAGCAATCGCCGATGGCTCGGGTCAGCGCGACGCTGTGTGCAACGCTCAGGCCGTGCGCCTGCCCGGGTACGCCGCAAGCGCTTGACTCAGAATCGCACAGGCCCGCTGCAGTTTTTCGACCTGCAGCACGTAGGCGATCCGCACCTCGGACTTGCCACGGCCCGGCGTCGCGTAGAAGCCGTCGGCGGGCGCGAGCATGACCGTCTCGTTGTTGACCGCGAACGTGTCGAGCAACCAGATGCAGAAGCGCTCGGCGTCGTCGACTGGCAGACTGGCGAACAAATAGAATGCCCCGTCCGGCGAACGCAGTTGCACGCCAGGGATCGCCTGCAGACCCGCGACCAGGGCGTCGCGGCGCTGGCGGTAGTCGTCGATTGCAGCGCGCAGTTCGGCGGCCGGCGTGGACAGTGCGGCATGGGCAGCGATTTGATCGACAACCGGCGGTGACAACCTGGTCTGTGCGAACTTGAGCACCGCCGCCCGCAGTGCCCGGTTGCGGGTCACCAGGCAGCCGATGCGCGCGCCACAGGCCGAATAGCGCTTGGAGACCGAGTCGACCAGGACCGCGCAATCGTCGAACCCGGGCTGCGCCAATAGACCCGGCGCCGTCGAGCCACCCTCGCAAATGGCGGCGTCGTACACGAAGTCGCGGTACACCTCGTCGCTGAGGAAGAACACACCCCGATCGCGGCAGACGCTCGCGATGTCGCGCAGTTCTTGACTCGACAGCACGGTGCCGGTCGGGTTGCCTGGACTCGACAGCACCAGCGCCTTGGTGCGCGGGCCAATCGCTGCGGCAATCTGCGCGGCGGTGACTTTGTAGCCATCGGCGCCGGTGGTGGTGACCGCGCGGGTGTTGACGGCGAGGATGTGCGAAAAGCCTTGGTAGTGTGGGTAGTAAGGCTCGGCGACCAGCACCTCGTCGCCCGGGTCGCAGGTGGCGGCGATGGCAAACAAAAGGGCTTCGGATCCGCCCGTGGTCACAATGATGTCGTTGGCTTCAATCGCGCGGCCACCGCTCGCGTAGCCCAGGCCGTTGTAGTAGGCGGCGAGCGCCGTGCGGTACGCCAGGGTGCCTTCGGACGGACCGTAGGCCAGAACCGGCTCGCGAAAGCCGCGGTAGGCCTGCATCACGGCAGCCGGCGTCGCGATGTCGGGTTGGCCGATGTTCAAGTGCAGCACGGCGGTTCCGCGGCTTTTGGCAGCGTCTGCGTAGGGCGTCAGCCGCCGAATGGGCGACGCCTGGGCATCGCGGCCGCGGGCCGAGGGCAAGAAGGCGGTCATGGCATCCGAAATGGGCGGTAGCCCAGGGCGATGTAGGGTGCACGACTGCGCGGTTGCGGTCTATACGCGGTGCGTCACGAAAACGTGCGACGCAACCTGCCCGTGTGCGACCGCCGCGCGTTGACCGGGTGGCCTGCCGCGTGCACACTGCCACTGCGACACGCGGTGCGGGCAACCCCCCCGGCGCGCACCCGTCCCGCCGTTGCGCCATCTGCGCGCGCGAGGGGATCCCTGCCTGCCGTGGGTGAGTGCGTGCCTGTGTCGACCTTTCGGCGTTGGATTGCAGTTGTCGGCGTCGCGATCGTCGGATGCGCAGATCCGCAGACGCCAGGCGCAGAGGAGACGGTTGCCGCCCAGTCTGATAACGGGCAGCCGCAGGTGGATGCCGGCGCCGATGCCCCACCCGTCCTCGTCGACACGTCCAGTTCGACGCCCGATGGCCCCACGGCCGCCAACTGCCCTGGCGGACCTGGCTGTAGCTGCAAGCAAAACGGCGACTGCGACAATGCGCTGTGCATCGAGACGCCGCAAGGGTCGCGCTGCGCGGTCAACTGCACCACCTCGTGCCCGGACGCCTTCAAGTGCGCGCAGGTGTCGAGCCCGACCGGCGACATTGCCAACGTGTGCGTGCCGACCTGGGGCAGGCTGTGCGACCCGTGCCTGGCGTCGTCGGCATGTGTGGCTCTGGGACAACCGGGCGGCCAGTGCGTGCCTCACGGCGCGGCCGGCGCGTATTGTGGCGCCGCTTGCACGCAGCAAGCCGATTGTCCGCCCACGTTTGCCTGTCGCACACTGACCACCATCGAAGGCGCGGCGACCAAACAGTGTGTGCCGAGTGGCGCCGGCCCTGACGACATCGGCGCTTGCACGTGCTCA
>CAXRHS010000486.1:0-3870 GCA_964230235.1 Myxococcota bacterium | reverse complement strand
GTCCAGCTGCTGGGTGACCAAGAACGCTCCGCCACCGGGCAGGCCGACGATGCGCTCGGGGTAGAAGCGCCAGGCGTCGGTGATCTTGGTGATCTGCTTGGCGCCGCTGGCCAGGTCGATGCGGTAGACCTCCAGGTAGCGGCAGTTGGTGGCGCTGGCGCCCTCGCAGCGGAAGGCCGCCACCACGTAGCCGAACTTGCCGTCCTCTTCCTCGGCGACGACGCCCGGGCCCTCGCAGTGCGGCCAGCCATCGTTGGGATCCGAGTAGCCGGTGAAGTCCTTGACGCTCACACCCTTGGCATCGAGCAGGCTCAGACCCGCGTAGCCCCCGCTCGCCGACCCGACCAGGAAGCCGCCGTTCTTGCGCGCCACCACGTTGCTGTTGCCGGGCAGGTCGAAGCTGGAGAGAACCTGGCCGCCGCTGTGGACAATGTCGAGCTGACGGCTGGTGTTACCCCACCAGTAGCAGCACTGGCCGTTGTCGGTCTGGATCTGCGGCTGACGCACCACGCCAAGGGTGTTGTCGGGGAGCGTGATGAGATCCTGGGCTTCGGCGTTGCCCATGCGGTACTCCCAGAACTCCAGGCCCCAGCCGTTGCAGGTGCCGGCCGCACACGTTCCCTTGATCAGGCACGGCACGTCGTCCTGCCCGGCGCACGGCTGGCCCTCGAAGGCGTTGTCGACCTTGCAGGTGCCGGTCGCTGCCTGGCAAGTGCTCTGTTTGCACGGTTCTTTGGTCGAACACTGCACCGGCGACGGGTGCAGGCACTGGCCCTTCTTGCACTCATCAGCCGGCGTACACAGCGAATTGTCCTCGCAGGTCGACCACGGTTTGAAGGCGCAGCTTCCCGAGGTCGCGCAGTCGAGGTTGCCGAACGCGTCGGAGCGCCAGGTGCCGCAGGTCGACGAGAACACCTGCACGCCGTCGGCGCTCAGCTCGCGCACCGCGATAGCGCTGCCCGAGAGGCCGAGATCGCGCTGCCAGCGCAGGTCGGTGGGACCTAGGACTCCGATCTTGCTGACCAGCTGGGCTTGCACCGTGCCGCCGCTGTGGCCGCCGAGGGCGATGCTGCCGTTGGCCATGGGCACCAGCGCGCCAAAGACCTTGCTCGGCGCCGTCAGGCTCGGCTGTGACACGCCGAGGGCACTGGCCTTGACGACGATGGCGTCGCTGCCCGAGCGCCCCGCCGCCGCCACGCTGCCATCGCCCAGCACCGCCACGCTGAACAACTCGAAGCCCTTGGGGTTGTCGGGTTGCGACTCCCACAAGAGCTTGCCGTCGTCGTCCAGCGCACCGCTCCAGCCGCCGTTCTTGCCGACCTGGCCGGCGAACACCACGCCGCCCCCAGGCCGTTTGGCCAGCGCCGTGACGCCGTCGTCGATGAGGGTGCCGTAGCTCTTTTGCCACACGACCTTGAAGTTGGCGTCGAGCTTGACGAACAGCCCCTGACGCATGCTGGTGGCGCTGTCGCGGCTGCCGGCCACCACCAGCACGCCGTTGCCGAGCGCCGTCACCGCCTCCAAGGTCTCGTCGGCCGTGGTGGCGAAGTCAAGCAGCGATCCGGGCTTGCCGTCGGTGCCCAGCTGCACCGCAAAGCCGTCCAGACCGCCGGCCGTGCCCGCCGTGCGCACGCCGACCGCGACGGCGGTGCTCGCCGAGTACAGCTCGATGGCGCTGTAGCGACCGGTGACGCCAGCCAAAGTGGTCTGCCACGCGACCTTGGCGGTGGGCCAGAGGCGCACCAACAGCGGAGACGGGCCGCCCGCACCCGGCGCCTCGCCGGCGACCAACCAGCCCTGCATGCCGTCGGCGCTGACGCCGCGGCACACCGCGTCGGGCGGGCCGAACTTGGCGACCGTCACCGGCCGGATGTCCTCGCCGACGCAAGCGCCGGACTTGCAGATGCCCTGCACCCCGCACGAGGCAGGGCCGGCGCCGCACGCCGCGCCTTCGCCCAGCGCGACGAAAAGGCAGCCTTTCTTGGTGTCGCACGAGTCGGCGGTGCACAGGCTGCCGTCGTCGCACACCAGGGGCTTGGACCCTTGGCACGCCGACGCCCCGCAAGCCTCGCCGACCGTGCAGGCGTTGTTGTCGTCGCAGGCCAGATCGCAAGGCTGCCCTGCCACGCAGGTTTCTTCGCGCGACTTGAACTTGCAGCCCTTGGTCGCCACGCAGCTGTCGATGGTGCACTGGTTGCCGTCGTCGCAAAGCAGCGGCACGCCGATACACTTGCCCGACTTGCACGCCGTCTTGGCGGTGCACGGCTCGCCGTCGTCGCAGATCTGGCCGTCGGGCTGGGCGGTGTAGGCGCAAGCCTGGGCCTTGGCGTCGCAGCCGTCGTTCGAGCAAGGGTCGCCGTCGTCGCAGGGCAGCTTGGCCGCGGCGGTACACTTGGCGCCGACACAGATCTCCAAGCCATTGCAGAAGTCGCCGTCGCTGCAGCTGCCGACCACCGGCGTCTGTATGCAGCCCTGTGCCTTGGTGCAGCTCTCGACGGTGCAGGGGTTCTTGTCGTCGCACAGCAGTGCCACGTCGGCCGGCTTGCCGGCGCAACCGCCGCTCGAGCACGTGTCGGGCTGAGTGCACGGGTTGCTGTCGTCGCAGGGCGCGCTGTTGGGCGCGAACAGGCAACCGCCGGTCTTGGGATTGCACGCGTCGTCGGTGCAGGGGTTGCCGTCGGCGCAGACCTTGGCGACGGTGACGCAGTTGGTGCCGACGCACTCGCCGGTGCCGGTGCAGGCGTTGTCGTCTTCGCAAGTGCCGGTGCGCGGCGTGTACTTGCAGCCCAGCAGCGGGTGGCAGCTGGCGATGGTGCAGGGCGTGCCACCGCTGCAGCTGGTGACGACGCCTTGGCACGCGCCCTTGATGCAGAAATCCTGACTGGTGCACTGCGAGCCATCATCGCAGGGTTGGCCGTCCAGCTTGGCGTCGGGCACCGACTGGCAGGTGCCCAGCTTGCAGATGTCGGCGGTGCAACCGTTGAAGTCGTCGCAGCTAAGCGGCGTGCCCTTGCAATCAACAGAGCCGGCGCCAGTGGCCGTACACACATCTGCAAGCGTACAGGGGTCTTGGTCGCTGCACGGCGGGCCGGGACTGGCGGCGTGTTGGCAACCGACGCCCTTGTCGCAGCTGTCGGCGGTGCAAGGAGTCTGGTCGTCGCAGTTGATGGGCGAGCCAACGCAGATGCCGGCCACACAGGTGTCGCCGCCCGTGCAGTTCGAGCCGTCGTCGCACCCGCCTTTGACCGCTGTGTGCAAGCACTTGCCAGCCTTGCACGCGTCGGTTGTACAGCTGTCGCCGTCGCTGCACTCGACTTGCGGGCCTTGGCACGCGCCCTGCTTGCAACTGTCGCCGGTCGTGCACCGGTCGCCGTCGCTGCAGGTCGCGCCGTCGGCCAATGGCGTCGCTTGGCAACCAACCAACGCAGCGCACTTGTCGGCGGTGCATGGGTCGCCGTCGTCGCACACCGCCGCGACGCCCTTGCAGGTGCCGGCAATGCACAGCGTGTCGGTGGTGCACGGGTCGCCGTCGTCGCACAGCGTGCCCACTTGCGCCTGATGGGCGCAGCCGAGTTTGGCGGTGCAGGTGTCGTCGCTGCACGGGTTGCCGTCGTCGCAGTCGGCCGTGCCCTTGCCTGGTGCACACGTGCCCGGGGCGCACGCATCGCCCACCGTGCACGGGTTGCCGTCGTCGCATGGCTTGGCGCTGGTCGGAAAGTACGCGCAGCCCGTCAACGGCTTGCACACGTCAGTCGTGCAGGGCTCGTCGTCGTTGCACGGCAGGGTAGTGCCGACGCAGTTGCCCTGGCTGCAGAGGTCGTTGGTCGTGCACACGGTGCCGTCGTTGCAACCGCCGCCGTCGCTGGCCAC
>CAXRHS010000485.1:0-3548 GCA_964230235.1 Myxococcota bacterium | reverse complement strand
TTTTGTGGTGCTGTCTTCGTGCGTCTTGCTGCCTGCGCCAAAGCTGTTCATCGGCGGCCCTGGCGCGTTCATGGCCGCGGCCGGCCTGAACCTCGCGGTCGTGCTGGGTATCCTCGCGGCGATTGGGTTGGTGGTGCGGCGCGCGCCGGGATCGCCGTGGCTGGCCGCAGCGCGCGCTCACCTCGAGCGGGTCCCGCTGCTCGATCGCGCCATTGGCGCCCGCCGCTGCGCGCTGGTGTTCGAGGTGCTTGCGCATGGCTTGCATGCGGGCATTCCGCTGCCCGATGCGACGCGCCTTGCCGCCGCAGCGGCCGGAGAGCCGGCGACCGCGCGGTGGCCCGCTGCCGTGGTTGCAGCGGTGCAGTCGGGATCGCTGGCAGCGGCCGTTGCGGCCTTGCCCGGGGCGACGCACCGAGCGCGCGCGACGGTCGCCGCCGCCGAGCGCAGCGGTCACCTGCCTGAGACCTTTGCCGAACTCGCGGCAGAGGCCCGCGCCGCGGTCAGCAGCCACATGCGTGTGGCGACGCTGGTGCTGCGAGCGCTGCTGGGTGCGGCGGTTGCCATTGCGATCGGTTGGCAAGTCATTGAGCAAGTGCGGGCAATGACCAGCGACCCGTTCGCGCTGGTTCCGGGTGCCGAAGGAGACGAGCTTCGCCGCGAAATCGATCGCGCGATGCCCCGCTTGCGCAAGCCGCCGGCGCCCTGACCGTAGAGCGATCGCAAGGTCCAAGCCCGTCGCGTTTGCGGTCATCGTCGCAGGCTCCCGAGCCGAATCAGTGGCTTGCAATTTCTGCGAGAGCCCTGTCCCTGACATTGCCCGCAGGCCACGCCAGCGCTACCATCCCCGCCCGCCGACGTCGCGGTGTGTCGTTCAATGCGCGTTGTCCTGTATAGCCTTGGTGCGCTTGTGGTCGGCCTGTTGCTCGGTTCGACCGCCGGCTGGGTGCAGATGCGCGAGCACCGGCCCCCACAGCAACATGGGGCGCCGTTGCCGGGCGTCGAGGCAGCGCCGGTTTTCGAGGCGCAGACCGCGCTGTTTGCCGAGATGGCAGCCGCCCAGACCGCCGCGCAGGCCCAAGCGAACCAGCAGGCCGACAAGGCAGCGCCGGCTTCGGCTACTGCGCCGATGCCTTCCACCGCACCGACCGAGCCCGAACCCAAAGACGCCAACCCGGTCATCATCCTGCCGCACGGACCTGGCTTTTTTGCAGAGTTGGACCTCGCCGCCGCCGGGTTGCCGAGCGTGCCGCTCTACGCCGGCACCATGCAGCGCGACGGGCTTGCCAACCCAGCCCAGACCGCGAAGGGCACCAAGATCGGCAATCTGCGTGGGCCGCTGGCCCGTGTGGAATTGCTGCATATTGGCTTTCAGAAGGACGCATTGCCGGCCGTGATCCACATCAAGACGCCCGAGGGCACCGAAGGCCTGGTCGTCATCCGTGTGCCCAAGAAGGGACAGCCCGAAACGGTCATCGCGATTCGTCCGCTGCCGGGCAGCGCCGAGCCGGCGGCACCCTAGGGCCCGCAGAAAATCGAATCGACTTTCTTACGTGGGGACATTGCTTGCTCAGTGGGTCGCAAGCTCCCGACTTTGCAAGTCGACTCGCCGCTCCGCTCCGCGCTCGTGTCGATCGACTTGTTCTTGCCCAGACCCCTAGTCAGCGTCGCTATCTACCTCGGCGTTGCAGCGTCCTTGGCGCAACGAAAACCGAAGTGGTGAAAGGGCTCGTTGTCGGGCGCGTGTGGCCGGCGCCACACCCCGGTCGCCATGTGTGCAGGCCAGTACCAGCTGCCGCCGCGCACGATTTTCTCGTGGTGACCCGGGCACTTGTCCGCGCCCCCGCACGGGCCCTTGGGGTTGTCGCCCGCGCACGCCGCTCCGCACTTCGCATAGCTCGGGCTGAACCAGTCCGCGACCCATTCCCACGAGTTGCCGCTCATGTCGTACAGGCCATACGCGCCGGCCGGCCGGGTGGCGACCTCGAGCACGCGGCCCTTTTCGGGCTGCGAGTGCAGCTTTTTGACCCCGCACGATCGGCCGCTTTTGTCCATGATGACGGCGCGAGCGCAGGTTGCCGGCGCGTTGCCCCACGGATGCAAGGCGCCATCCGGTCCGCGTGCCGCTTTCTCCCATTCGGCCTCGGTCGGCAGCCGCTTGCCTTGGGCCTGGCAATAGGCGCGCGCGTCAAACCAGTTCACGCCCGTCATCGCCTGCTTGGGGCGGTTGAAATCGCTGTACTTCGGACCGGCCTTCGGGCATTTGCCTTTGCGCTCGCAGGCCTTGTATTCGCCGAACGTGACTTCGCGCAGGTCCATCCAAAACGTCTGCACCCACAAGGTCGCCCGCGGCCGCGCGTTGGCCGGTTCGCCATCGGTTCCGCGCACAAACGGACCGCCAGCGATGCACGCCATGCCGTCCGGTGTCGCGCCGCAGGGTAGCGCAGCGGGGCTCGCTTCAGCAGCTGTTGCGACCAGCAGCGCCCACGATGCCAGCAGCAGCGCGCGCACGGGCGTCATTTGGACTTCGGCGCCTTGGGCGGCGGCGGACCAGGAATCGTATAGAAGCCTTGAACCTTTGTCGGCTTGCGCGACCAGCAGATGGTCTTGGCGCTGGTGGTCCGCTTGAGCGCCATCCAGGCCGCAAAGTCGCGGCCGTTCTGCACCATGTAGCGGTAGTGACCGTCCGCCGTCTCGGAGGCGCGGCTTGGCACGCCCTGGGTCCGCAGCACGATCGACCGCTCGCCATAGGGCAGGTCGCGCAGGTTCTTGCGGGCCTGCGCCGTGTAGTCGAAGTAGGCTTCGGCGTTGGTGATGTAGAAGACGCTGACCTCGCGACCGATCGCCTTGAGCGCCGTTTGCAGCCCGGTCATGGTCGCCGCCCCGGTCAGATCGCCCCGCCAGGCCCAGATGCGGTCCTTGAGCGCAAGGTCGCGGACATGGGCATAGTCTGCTGGGTCGCCAAACGCCATCGGCACTTTTTGGCCCTTGTAGTCCTTGCGCAGCGACACCAGGCGGTCCCAAATGACATGGCGCGCGAGTTTGAGCGCGGCTTGCGCGCGCTTGCGGGCCGCGGCATCGGGCATGGCCGCGACCAACTCCGCGAACTTCGGCGCGCCCTTGGCCGACCACAGTTGCACGAACGCATCGGCTGTTTCGGCATGGCGCAGCGCCAGCAAATACAGGGCATGCACGTCAGCGACCACCTGGTCAAAGTCGACCAGCAGCACCAGATCGGCCTTCATCCAGCCGGCCATCAAGTAGTTGGGGTCGGTGCCGACGCCGAGCAGCACGCCGCCCAGGTCTTTGAGGTGGCCGTGGGCGACCCAGTGCGCCGACTCGTCCGAGCGCACGAAGTGGGCGTCCGCCGCCAGCGCTTTGGGCGGCGGGTCGGTGCCCACTTTGTTCAGCGCCGTGCGCCAGGCCTCAGGCAAAGGCGGCAGATCGGCGCGCGCGGGCATGGCGATCGCCAACCCGGCCGCCGCGAGCAAGCCCAGAACGGCATTTGAAATTTGACACCTGATTGTCATTGGTTACGCGCCTCTATCCAC
>CAXRHS010000484.1:0-12877 GCA_964230235.1 Myxococcota bacterium | reverse complement strand
GGACGCGGGCTACGAGCGGCAGCAGGTGTTCAGCGGCCCGTCCGGCGCGCTCGGCCGCGACGCGTTGAGCGTGGGCGCCGAGTGGCTGGCGGGCAGTTGGTGGAAAGCGACCACCCGCCAGGAGGTCCGGCTGGATGAAGGCGACAGCGCCGCCGGCGGCCTGCGCAAAGTCCAAGTGCTGAGCTTGAACAACGCCCAACTCGCCCTGGGCAAGGAACTCACGCTTTTCGGCCGCGCCCACATCGCGCGCACCCAGGACCAGAGCCACGACCGCGTCGAAGCCGAGGCGATCGAGACCACCTTGGCGTTGGCCTACCGGCCGATCACCAGCAACTGGCTCAACGTGCTCAGCAAGGTCACGCGCCTGGTCGAACAACGCCCGAGCAACGACAACCAGGGCGCGCAACTGCACAGCGACAAGTGGATCGCCAGCGTGGAACCGGCCTTTGAAGCCCCATACCGGCTGCAGTTCTCGCCCAAGATCGCCTACCAGTACAGCACCGAGCGCTTTGCCGACTACGGCATCGACGTGGCCAGCGAAAAGGTGCTGACCATCTTGCGGTTGGGCTGGCACGCGACCCCCGAGTTGGACCTGGCCGGCGAGTGGCGCTACCTGACGACCCCGTTGGTCGAGGAGTCGCGCCAGGGTGCCCTGGTCGAGCTGGCCTACCTGTTCGCCAAGGCCGTGCGCGTGGGCGCCGGCTACAACTTCAGCCGGATCGTGCAGGGCCCGGCCGGCGATATCCGCACCACCGCCGACGACGGCGGATTCTTCGTGCGCCTGATGGGCTTGTACTAGCCCCAGCCCTTTTCAACCGAAACAAACGGAGGAGTTCCCATGGCTTTGTCTCGCCGCGTTCGCGAAATCCTGTCCTGGTACCAGGCCGACAACCCGGGCGTTCGCGCCAACCTCGTGCGCATGCTCAACCACGGCACACTCAAAGGTACCGGCAAGATGGTGATCCTTCCGGTGGACCAGGGTTTCGAGCACGGCCCGGCGCGCAGCTTTGCACCCAACGCCCCCGGCTACGACCCGCGGTACCACTTTGAGCTTGCAATCAAGGCCGGCTGCAACGCCTACGCCGCCCCGCTCGGCTTTCTGGAAGCCGGCGCCGCCGACTACGCCGGGCAGGTGCCGCTCATCCTCAAGCTGAACAACAGCGACAGCCTGGGCGGCCCGTCGGAGCCGTGCTCGGCCATCACCGGGTCGGTCGACGAGGCGCTGCGGCTGGGCTGCACGGCCATTGGCTACACCATCTACCCCGGCAGCGCCAACCGCAACACCATGTACCAGGACCTGCGCGAACTGACCGAAGAAGCCAAGCGCAAGGGCCTGGTGGTCGTCACCTGGTCGTATCCGCGCGGAGGCAAGCTGAGCAAGGACGGCGAGACCGGCATCGACGTGGCGGCCTACGCGGCGCAGATCGCGTGCCAGCTTGGCTCGCACATCGTCAAGGTCAAGCCGCCGACGGCGCATCTGGAGCAGGACGCCGCCCGCAAGGTCTACGAGAAGTACCAGATTCCGATCGCGACGCTGGCTGAGCGCGTGCGCCACGTGGTGCAGTCGTCCTTTGGCGGCCGTCGCATCGTCATCTTCTCGGGCGGCGAGGCCAAGGGAACCGACGCAATCCTGCAAGAAATTCAGGGCATTGCCGATGGCGGCGGCTTCGGCTCGATCATGGGTCGCAATGCCTTCCAGCGCCCGGAGGCCGAGGCAGTCGACCTGCTGCACAAGGTCATGGCGATCTACAAGGCGGCAAAGTAGCCGCGCGCCGACGGCGACCCCCAAGAAAGCACCGGCGGTCTGGGGCGGTGCGCCCTGGCAGCGCGAATTTCGGCTGCCGTGGCGCCGCAACTTCTGGTACCCTTGCGGCACGCCGCCGCCGCGCTGCGCCGACCTTGCTGGAGTATGCCGATGCGCCCCTCGCCGTTTGTGTGTCGTCCGCGCGCCCTGGGCGCCCTTGTCGTCGGCGGTTTCGCGCTGGCGCTGGCCAGTTGCAGCGACGACACGGCAGGCTCCAGGCCGGGGGCGGTCGACCCGTCGGTGGCGGTCGGGCTGCAGCCAGGCCAGATCAACACCTTCAAAGAAGTGGACACGGCGCTCAGTGCCGCCAAGACCAAGGCCGGCATCGAGGTCACGGTCACCTGCACGGCCCAGCCGGGCAACGTCAAGATTCCCAAGCCGACCTATGCGGTGACGCCGGCCGACGGCATCAAGGTGGCAGGCGCGGCGATCAAGCCTGAGCGGGTCGGCACCTACAACGTCGCCTGCACGCTGAACAATGCGCAAAAGCTGACCGACGTCACGCCCGCCCAGCTGGTCGTGGTGGCCGGCGCGGCGCCCACGATCTAGACCAGCGTCGCCCCGGCCAAGCTGGAGTCCGGCGGCAAGTTCCAAGTCACCTGCAGCGGCAAGGACGCCTTTGGCAATGCGGTCGGCAAAGACGACGACAAGTTTGTCGCCGAAGTGACGCCGCCCGAACTGGCCAAGCTCGACGACGCGTTGGGCGGCGAAGGCCAGAAGGCCGGCAAGGGCCAGGTGCGCTGCAAGCTGCCAGACATGGCGGCAAACGTCGCGATCAGCGGCGCCGACCTGGAGGTGACGCCGGGCAAGCCAATCAAGACGGTCGCCACCGTCACGCCGGGAGAAATCGTCGCAGGTGACACCGGCGCGGAGGTCAAGTGCGCGGCCTATGACGCGTATGGCAACTCGACCGGTGGCGAATTCACGCTGGACGTGCCGGCTGGGCTGACGATCGCCGGCACCAAGCTGACCAGCACCAAAGCCGGCAATTACGAGGTCAAGTGCGCGCTGCCAGACGTCAGCGACAAGCAGGCCGCCAAGCTGGTGGTCGCGCCGGCACCGGCGGTGGCGTGGAAGATGGGCGTGACGCCAGACCAGAAAGTCTACAAGGCCGAAGAGACCATCAAGACCGTCGCCTTGGAAGAGGACAAGTACGGCAATGTGACCAAGGTGCCGATCGAATCGGGGGTCACCGTCGATGCGGCCGACATGGCCAAGGCCAACGCCGGCGGCAAAAGCTGGGACTTGCTCAAAGACGGCTACGTCACCTTTGGCTGGACCCACCCGACGCTCAAGACCGCAGCGGGCAGCAGCAGCGACAGCGTCAAGCTCAAGGTCGACTCGACCGGGCCACTTGTCTACATCGCCACCCCCAAGCGCGGCGAGACCCGCGACGGCGACGCCGATGTCACGGTCAAGGGCACGGTCGCCGACGAACTGAGCGCGCTCAAGTCGTTCGTGCTCAACGGCAAGCAGATCAAGGTTGGCACGGATGGCTCGTACTCGTTCGTGCTGTCGTCGGCGCCGGGGATGAACACGATTCTGTGGGAGGCCTTGGACGAACACGACAACAAGTCCAATGGCGTGCAGACCTACTACTACTCGACCAAGTGGTACCCGAACGACACGACAAAGCCGGCTGAAGCGCATGTACCGAGCGGCATTGGCTTTTGGATGAGCCAAAACACCATCGACGCCGGCCCGCCCCACAACCACACCACGCCCAAAGACCTGGCGTCGGTGGCCGAAATCGTGCTGGGTACGCTGGACCTCAAATCGCTGGTTGGCGCGGCGCCGATTGCAGTCAACCAAGGCATCAACGGCATCTTCACGGTCGAGACCGTGGACATCAAAAGCGTCAGTTTCGGCGACAAGGGCATCAACGGCGGCTATCCGGAGTTGGGCTTTACGGTCATCGCCGGCGGCATGCACATCAAGGCCAAGATCCACAACCTGAACATCGTTTTGCGCATGAACGTCAAGACCTTGGGCTCTGCCGGCTGGCAGGAGTTCATCGCCACCAGCGACTGGGTCAACATCGAGACCGACCTGATGCTGGCGCTCGACCCCAAGACCAAGAAGGTCACCAGTAGCCTCAAGAACACCAAGATCAAGATCCAGGACTTCAAGGTCAAGCTCGGCGCCAACAGCCTGCCCAATCCGCTCGACAAGCTGGTGGCGGGCGCCGTCAACCTTTTGCTCGACATCGTTCAGCAACTGCTGGGCGGCGCGATTACCGGCCTCATCGAACAAGTGCTGCAAGACCAGATTCAAAAGCAACTGGGCGCTGCGCTGGGCAAGGCGTTTGAGAACCTGGCGCTCAACACCGAACTGCCGCTCAAGCCCTTCATCGGCAAAGGTGACGAGGTCAAGGTCAAGCTCGATAGCGTGCTCGGGTTGCTGACGTTCAAGGCGGGCGAAGGCGTGCTGGCGGGCTTGGATGCGTCGATGACGGCGCCCAAGAAAGTGGAGCAGGTGGTGCTGGGTTCGATTGGCCGCGCCGGTTGCCTCGCGCCCAACGCCAAGGAAGTGTTCAATCCGAGCCTGAAGTACGCGCTGGAAGTGGGCCTGGCCGACGATTTCGTCAACGAGTTGCTGCACGCGCTGTGGAACGGTGGCCTGCTGACGATGTCGATCGGCGCCGACGCCCTGGGCAGCGTGGATCTGTCGACCTATGGCGTCTCCGATTTGTCGATCGAGACCAATTTCTTCCTGCAGCCGATGCTCAACACCTGTCTGGCCAAGGACGGCACCCTCAAGTTGCAAGTCGGCGACCTGCAACTGCACGCCAAGCTCAAACTGGGCGAGACGCCGGTCGATTTGTGGATGTTTGTGACGCTGCAGGCGGCCGCTGAACTCAAGGCCGTCGAAAACAAGACCACCAAGCAGAAGGAAATCGGCTTTGCGCTCAAGGGGATCGACATCCTGGAAATGGAGGTCACCCAGATCAACGCCGAGGCCAAGGGGCTCAAGGAACTGTTTGTCACTCTCATCAAGACCATGATGGTGCCCAAGCTGCTGGAAGGACTTGGTTCGGGCCTCGGCGGCTTCCCGCTGCCCGAACTGGACCTGTCGGCGCTGTCGCCCTCAATCCCCAAAAACACCAAACTTGCCATTGAGGTCCAAGCCATCGTCAACGACGGCGGCTACACCTACCTCAAGGGCAAGGTCAAGTAGCCGCTGGGCGGTCGGGGGGCGGCATGGTTGCGCCCCAGGCCCGCAACAGCTAGCGTTTCGCGCCCTGCCGGCGGGCGTTGCCGGCGACGATCCCTGCAGAGAGCGGCCCCTGGCCGCACGGGTGGTACATGCGCAACCCAATCTTGACAACCCTTTGCGCGGGCCTGGCGGTTTCCGCCCTGGGTGGCTGCGTCGCTGCGTCCAGTTCGCCCAGTGGGGGCAGCGGGGCGACGACGGACGCCACGACAGCGGCGGATGGCGCCAAGACGGACGGCACCGCCACTGCCGACGTGCCCAAGATCGACCCCAAGGTCCCGGTAGTGGACCTGGTGGTCGACGCCAACCGCGACGGTGTCGCCAAATTCGACGACCCCGCTGACCAGGAAGCGGAGACCATCTTCGACCAGAAGTTCGGCGCGGTATTCCTGCCCAACTTGGACGACGACGACGAGGATAAACTCGAAGACTGGTTCGACGACAAGATCAACGGCGACGCCGACGCCCTGGATCTGGCGCCAATCCTGCTGCGCGCATGGCCGGGCGCGCCAGACGGCGCCAAGGGCAAGATCGTCGTCGACAAGCCAGAACTGGTGCGCATCTGGGTCAAGGTCGGCGCAGACTGGGCGCAGATTGTCGGGTCGTTTGGGGCATGCGCCAAGCCAGACGAGTGCCAGGTCTAGCCCGCTTTTGAGTTCGCGGCCGACTGGCTGCGCACCGGCATCGAGATGCGCATCGAGGGCAAGCAACTGCGCATGTCGCAAGGACCCGGCTCGTGGTCCGGCGACGTCGAGATCAAGCTGTCGGTCACCTTGCCGGACGGTTCGCCGGCGAAAAACAAGGACGCGCCGGATGGCACCGACACCGTCAAGATGCGCGTGGCCGCGTGGCTGCTGCTCGGCAACCTGCACGACCACGACAAGTGGCGGTCGCTGCGCTACGGCAAGTCGAGCAGCAGCTACCCGTTCAACGTCGACCTGGAGTCGGCGGCAAACGAGCTCGCTGGCAAAGCGGTGTACGAAACCTATGAGGCGTCGTCGTATGCGGATCGCTGGACCCAGGACTTCTACCAGACCGGCGTCGTGCAAATGCCAGGGCCGGACGGCAAGCCGCAAGGCTACCGCATGTACAATGCGCGACCGTTTGCCAATGCCGGCGGTCAAACGATGCCGATCGTTTGGATGCGCAAGACCCTGCTCGGCAAGGATCAGGCCATCCTTGCTGTCTACAAACCGGGCAACAAAGGCAGCACCTACGACTCGCACGGCAACCACGATCTGGTGCCACCCTATGTCAACAGCAAGGCCGACTTCCACCACGGCCGCATCGTGACCGGTTCAGGCGTCATCCCGGAGACCTGGGACTGGTACGACGCCCAGCGCGTGCAGGGCCCCACGCTCAAGCTCGACTCGGCGTGGCTCATCGTCGGCCACATTGACGAATTCTCCAGCTACATGCCGGCCAAAACCCCGCGCGGCTGGAAACTGATGATCGGCGACAACAAGATGGCCAAGGGCATGTTCGAGAAAGCGCAGGCCGATGGCAATGGCAAAGCCAAAGTTTTCGTGGGTCGCATTGGTTTCGTCAACAACAAGCAAGCATCGATGGAGCAAACCGTCGACGACGTGCTCAAGCACCAGGACATCTTGCAGTGGTCGCAAGAGGCTGACGTCAAGATCCAGGCCAATCTCGTCAAGATGAAAGAAGAACTGGAGTTGACGGACGACGAAGTGGTGGCGATGCCATTCTTGTCGGAAGCGGAGAACGGCAAGAAAATCGCCTGGCAGCCGGGCACGGTCAACTGCCTCGTCATTGGCAACCACGCGATGATCCCCAAACCGTTCGGAATCATCATCGAAGGCGTCGACATGTTCGAAAAAGACCTGCTCGACCGCTTGGGCACCAACAAGCACGCCTTGGGCAGCGACGGCAACGGCATGAAGATCAAGTATGTCGACGACTGGTACGGCTACCACATCAACTTGGGCGAAGTGCACTGCGGCACCAACCCAGAGATGGGGCCGTCGGCCAAGCTGTCGTGGTGGGACATCGTCCGCTAGGCCAACCAACCGAACGCTCGCGACCGCCGGCCAAGCGTGGTCGCCCCGAGAGGAACCCGATGAACCGTAGCAATACCATCCTGGCCGCATTGGCGGTCGCCCTGCCGCTGCTCGCCGCAAGCACCCCGGCCCAAGCCGCGGGCGGCGTGTGGCTGCAACCGCAGGCCCTGCCGGCCGCTGCCAAGGCGAGCTTGCAGCAGGCCGTCGCCGCCGAAAAGTTGCGCAATCCCGAGGCCTTTGAAGCAGTCGCCCAGACCAGGGGCTGCACGCTGGCTGGTTATTCGCAGACGCGCCTTGGCAAGCCCCTGTGCGGCCGCGAGCTGCGGGTTGGCAAGCATGCGTGGCTGCTGCCGCTGTTGAGCGCGCTGGCACTCGAAGAACCGCGCGGCGCAGACGGCCATGTGCCTTACGCAACAACCGAGGAAAAACAAGCATTTGCACTCGGAGCCATCGAGGCCGTCGGCCTTTTGCGCGACGCCCGCGCGCGCGACGTGCTGCACGCGGCGTTCGCAGCCGCGGCGACCCCGCAAATGGCATCCAACGCCGCCGAGGCTCTGGGTCGCCTGGGTGGCGACCGCGAATTGACGGCGCTGCTGTCGGCTGCGCGGTCGGCGACCAAACAGGCGGCCGCCCTGCGCGGTCTGGGCGAATGCAAGCGCATTGACGCCGCCAAAGCCATCGCGGCCGGGCTGGCAGAGGCCAAGGCGCCGGCGCAGGTCATCGGCTGGGCCAACGCGGCCGGCCGGGTTGCGTCTTCGTGGGCGTGGCAGGCGATCGTGCGCGGCGCACCGGCGCGGGCGGCCGAAGCGACCGATGTGCGCACGGTGGCGGCGCGTTCGCTGGCCGAGGCGGTGGTTGCGACCAGCGACGCCGAAGCGGTCGAGGAGATCGTGCAGTCGCTGCAGATGACCGAACACCCGCACGCGTTGCAGATGCTGGCCGACCTGCGCGGCAAGGCCGATGCCGCCGGCCAGCAGCGGCTGTCGCGGGCCAGCCAGCGCTTTGCGGACTACGTCAAGCGCAAGTAGCAGCGACCGCCCCGCTCGGGCAAGTTGGCTTGATGTCAACCAATTCACAGATGGCGGTCATCTGGGCGGCTGGCCTGTGCACTGCCGTAGCCTGCACGACCGCCCTACCACCTGAAGCGCCCACCACGGCCGCACCGCACATCGTCGTGCTGGAGGCGCCCAAGACTTCGCCGTCGCAAGCCCTGCTGCCGGCGTTCGAGACGGCTGCGGAGCGCGCCAACCGCGGTCATTTCGACCAGTACGACGACTACCGCATTGCCAACAAGCAGTGGTTTGCGCGCACGGCGCCGCCCAAGGCCGGCCAGTTCCGCGCGATGGCCGAGTGGGAGCCGATGGCGGAGGTGTGGACGACCTACGCGGCCGGCATGCCCGCCAACAAACCGGTGCGGCGCATGTACGCCGAGCAGTCGATCGCGTTTGCGCAGGCCGGCAAGGTTCGCGTCATCGTGCCCGGCCAGACCGAGGCCAACGATTTCGTGGCCGCGCTCAAGCAGTACGGCATGGCTCAGGCGCAGATCGACGCCAAAGTCAGCTTTGTGGTGTTGCCGCACAACTCGATCTGGCACATCGACTATGGCCCGCTGCCGCTTGTCGACAAGCAGACCGGCACCCAGGCTTTCTTGGACTTTGTGTACTACAAGAACCGGCCGCAAGACGACGCGGTGCCGACCCGCCTGGCGCAGGAGTATTTCAAGACCGCGACCACCTTTCGCATGCCGTGGGGCTTTGAAGGCGGCAATTTCATGGCCGATGGCCTCGGCATGTGCACGACCTCGACGCGGGCGTTGAAAAACACCGGGTTTAGCGAACTCAAGGTTCGCAACCTGCTCAAAGCCTACGCCGGTTGCGAAAAAACCCTGATCATGAAGGACATTACCGACGACGGCACTGGCCACATCGACATGTTCTTCAAGTGGACCGGGCCGGACAGCGTGCTCATCGGCGAATACGTGGCCAAACTGACCGTCGACTGGCCCGGAGTCGGTCCGGTGACGGTGACCCTGCCCGATGGCATCGCCGATGCGCTGTCGAGCGACTTCAACGTGCCGTACAAGCAGGTTTGGGCGGAAAACAAGCAGCGTTTGGACGACAACGCCGCGCTGTGGGCCGGCACCAAAGCGCCAAACGGCAACTTCTACACCGTCAAGCGGATCGCGATGATGACCCGCTTTACCGACAAGTACGGCGACGTGCCGCGCACCTTTGTCAACTCGACTTTCTATAACGGCGTCAACGTTTTTCCGTCTTACACCCTCAAAAGCTGCCGCGACAGCTTTGGCAAGAACTGCGTCGACGACCTGGGCTGCGCCCAAGGTCAGCACTGCGCGGCGGGCAAGTGTACCGCTGGACCGGTGGCGGTTGGCTGCGACGAACTGCTGCCGTGCGGTGGCGGCCAGGAGTGCGCGGTCGACCCACTCAAGGTCGCGCTCGAAGCCAAGGTGTACCAGCAGTGGAAGGCCGCCCTGCCCGCCATGACCCACATCGGCATCCGCGCGGACGAAATCGGGCTGTGGTCCGGTGCCATCCATTGCATCACCCGCACGCTGCCCCAAAAGCCCATGCAAAAAGTGGTGGCAGACGGCCTGTGTGTCGGTGGCAACTGCGGATGCGCAGAGGGCGGTTCCGGACAAGCCTGTACGGCCAACAGCGAATGCTACGGCCCCAAGTGGCTGTGCGACTGCAACATCTGCAAAGGCGTGTGTCCGAGCGGAAAGGCGTGTACCGATGACGCCGACTGCTCGGCCGACAACGTGTCGGTGCCGGCAGGCGCGTGCGCCCTGGACCCCAAGCAGGGCTGCTACGGGCAGCCCGCGAGCGGCGGGCCACCGCCAGGCAGCGGACCCTGCGGCACCACCAGCTTTGAGGGGATGTGCAGCGGCAAGCAACTCAGCTACTGCGATGGCACCGTCAAAAGCCAGGCGTGCAGCGGCTGCTGCGGGTGGGACAGCGCCAACGAGTTCTACAACTGCCTGTCCGGCGCCGCGTGCGGCGGCTGCGTGGCCGAGTGCAGCCCAGGCCAGGGCGGCTGCAGCGCCCAGGCTACCCACGCGTGGACCTGCGTGGATGTGGCCGGCTGCCCGAAGCGGCAGTACAGCTTTTGCGCCAAAGGCTGCGCAGGTGGCGTATGCGCAGGCGGCGGGGGCACGGCCAATCAGTGTCCGAGCCAACCCGACGCTGGCGCGACGGACAGCAGTGCAGACGCGGGCAGCGCCGCCGACACCGCCGTCGCCGACCTCGCCGCGCCCGACCTCGCCGCGCCCGACAACAGCGGAGCCGAAATGGCGGCGGACACTGCGCCAGACGCGACCGCACCGGAACTACCCCCCGCGGACACGGCGAAAGCCGACGCGCCGCCGGTCGACGCCGCGGCAGACGCAGCCAAGCCAGATGCAAGCGACATCCCGTCGCCGGCCGACGCGCCCAGTGGCGTGGACAGCGCGACCCAAGTGGACGTGTCGACCGCCGACGCCGCTGGCGGCCCAGACGCCGGGGCGCCCGACCTCGCCACGGCGGACGCGAACGCCGGCCTCGATCTGGCCAGCGCAGCAGACCAGGGCCGCGCCCCGCGGCAGGGCGACGCTGGGGTCGCGGATGCACCTGCAGTAGGTGCCGTCGACGCCGCAGTTGGCACCACGACCACGGTGGGCGGCGGCAGCAGCGGCGGGGCGCCTGGCCTGCGCTGCAGTGCAAGCGCCGCGGCAGTGGGCCTGCCCGGCTGGTGGGCGACGGTCGCGGCCGCCCTGTGGATGCTCACGCGCCGCCGCCGCTTAGCATGATCGGAAGCGGCCGCTGGCTGGCAGCATGGGCTGCGCTGGCCTCGGCCGCGAGCGGCGGGGGCGCGGCGGCGCAAACGCGCGCGGCGGGCGAGGTCACGACCCGCGAAACCCGCGCTGCGCCGGACGCTGACCCGGCGGCTTTTGCAGTGGTCGACTTCTTGTCTGGCGGCGCTGTGCGCGCCTCGGGTCTGACCGTCCCGGCGGCGAGCGCGGTCAGCACCGAACCGCCGTGGTTGCTCAACTGGCGGCAAGCCCTGGACAAGGCCGCCCAGCCGGCGCGGGCCGGGCGCGACCTGGCGCTGCACCCGTTGGGTCGGGTGGCGCCGGCGGTGCTGGCGTGGCCGGACCGGCCGTCGGTGGACCCTGCGAGCCCCGCGACCGCGGCGTGGGCCGATCTCGCGTGCCCGCCGGCCGCAGCGGCGCGCGTGCCACCCATCGTCTACACCCAGGTGGCGGTCGTGGCGGAAACCGCGGACGGGTGGCCGACGCTCGGCGTGCAGCTGGCGTGCGTGTCGGCGCAGTCGCGGCTGCTGGCGGTGGTGCGCGCCGCGGTCCAGACCGACACCCGCGGGGTCGTGCGCTCCGCCCAGGCCGTGCGCTGGGTGGGAGACAGGCCGCTGCCCGCTGCCACTGGTCGCGGTGCACAACCCGAGTGGCCGATTCGGCCGGCACCGCTGCGCAGCCGCAAGCCGGCGTGGGTGCTGCCGGGTGGCCACGGCTGGCTGGTGCAAGTGCAGCACGATCCCAGCGCAGACTGGCAGGACGACGGCGTATCGCTGCCGGCCGCGACGCCCGCTATCGCCACGACCGCCACGCCGCAACGCGCGGTGTGGTGGTTTGACCGCTCGGGAAAGCTGCGCCAGGCGCTAATGACCGGCGGCGACGGATCGCGGCAACCGCCAGACGGCGACGGCGCGAGTGAATTCGAGACGGGCGAGCTGCCAGGCCTGTTTGTGGTCCAGCGGATGAGCATGGTGGCTGGCGAGCACGCCGGAACGCGCACCGGCTACGCCGCGTGGCATCTGGCCGGCGATGGGGCCCGCGCGTGGCGCGTCGACCTGCCCGAATTGCCAACGCCGGGCCTGTGGCACTGCCTGGGCCACGGCCAGCCGCTGAGTCTGCATTGCCAATTTGCATCGCTGGCGGACTCGGCCGTGCCGCGCGGCACCGCCGAACTTGTCCTCATCGGCCAACCGGCCCAGCGCGCCTTCTTGCGGCCCAAAGAGCGCCGGTGACCACGCCACGCTTTGGGCTGCCGCTGCTTTTCGCGCTGGCCGTGGTGACCTGGCCGTGCGCGGTGCGCGCCGCCGTGTTGGACGAGGTCGCGCGGGCGATGACCGCCTGGCAACCACCGCCCGGCGTTACCGTGGGTCCGGTGCAAACACAACCCGATCAGGTCGTCGCGACCTTGCACGGCCATGGCGAAACGGTGCGCGCCATCGTGGTCCACCTGCCGGCTGGCGCCGCGACGCCCCCTGGCATGGGCGAGCCGTTGAACTCGCTGTTGTGGCTGACCGACCCCCGCGAGCCCGACCGCGCCTGGCTGCCGGCGCTGTCGGAGCTGCGCGCACGGGTGGCGGCATTGGACAAAGGCCAGTTTGCGGTGACCCGCCCGGCTGGCCAGGCGGCGCCACCCATCCTGGTCACCCAGACCTGGGCCTTGCTGGCGCTGTCGCTGCCGGCGTTGGGGCTGGCGTTGCTGCTGGCGGCGCGGCAATTGCCGGGGCGCCGGCGCCAGTGGGTGGCGCTGGTGGCCGTGGCGTGGGCGTTGCGGGCGCTGGCCCCGCACCGCTTGGTGATGGTGCACTTTGGCTGGCTGCACCTGGACCAGGCCGCGTTCTTGCAGGAGTTGCCGCGCTATGGGCCAGCGACTTCGGTCCTGCACCACGCGGCTTTTGCAGTCGCGGGGCCGAGCGCAGCGACCGTGCAGTGGCTGCACACCGCGCTGGGTGCGTTGACGGTGCCGCTTCTGGCGACCGTGGCGCTGCGCTGGAGCGGCGGCCGGCCTATGGCGGGCTGGGCGGCGGGCTGGAC
>CAXRHS010000483.1:0-5040 GCA_964230235.1 Myxococcota bacterium | reverse complement strand
GATTTTCCACGTTGGCCCATTGCTTGCCAGGTGGGTCGCAAGCTCGCGACTTTGCAAGTCGACTCGCCGCTCCGCTCCGCGCTTCTGTCGATCGACTTGTTCTTACGCGGGCCCTAAGAGCAGTTCACCGCGCCACAGGTCGGCGAGGGTTTCGCGGGCGCGAATCAGCGTATAGACCTCGCCGTCGGCCAGCACTTCGGCCGCCCGCGGCCGGCTGTTGTAGTTCGACGCCATCGAAAATCCATACGCGCCGGCCCCAAAAACCGCCACAAGGTCCCCGGGCTGCAGCGCTGGCAGCTCGCGATCCTGGGCCAGGAAGTCACCACTTTCGCACACCGGTCCGACCACATCGACCTTGTGGATCGGCCGCCCCACGTGCAGTTCCACCGGCTCAATGCGGTGCCAGGCGCCGTACAGCGAGGGGCGGATGAGGTCATTCATCGCCGCATCGACGATGACGAACTGCTTGTCGCCGTTGGTCTTGGTGCCAATGACGCGGGTGAGCAGGATCCCGGCGTTGCCGACCAGAACCCGACCCGGCTCGATGACGACCTTGAAGTGGTGGCGGCGGGCAATCGCCACCAGCGTAGCGCCCAATTCGTGCGGCAGGGCCGGTTCCTCGTCCTGGTACACGATGCCCAGGCCGCCGCCGACGTCCAGGTGTTCGATCGCGATGCCCTGGCCGCGCAGCCGTTGCGCCAGTTCGATGACCCGACCCACCGCCTCGGCAAACGGGTCCACCTGCAGGATCTGGCTACCGATATGGCAATCGATGCCGACCACACGCAGGTGCGGGCTTTTGGCCGCATAGTGGTAAAGGCGCTCGGCCACATCGGCGGCGACGCCGAATTTGCTCGATTTCAGGCCAGTTGCGATGTATTTGTGGGTCTTGGGGTCGACTTCGGGGTTGACGCGGATGCTGACCGGCGCGCGCACGCCCATTTCGGCTGCCACGCGCGCGATGGTGTGCAGTTCGCCTTCGGATTCGACGTTGAAACAGTGGATGTGGGTGCGCAGCGCTTGCGCAATCTCGTCGCGCTGCTTGCCCACGCCGCTGTACACCACTTTGCGCGGATCGCCGCCCGCCCGCAGCACCCGCTGCAACTCGCCGCCCGACACGATGTCAAAGCCGCTGCCCTGCCGCGCCAGCAGCTGCAAGATCGCTATGTTGCTGCAGGCTTTGACCGCGTAGCACACCAGGTGATCGACCCCTTTGAGCGAGTCGTCAAGCACGCGGTAGTGGCGCTCCAAGGTGGCGCGCGAATAGACGTAGCACGGGGTGCCGACTTCGGATGCGATGTCTGATAGTTGCACGCCCTCGGCGCAAAGGGGCCGCAGCGGGTCGCCGTCCAAACGTGAAAAATGGTGCATGGCGCGCGCGGTCCTAGAACATCAGCACCAGGTGCGACATCAGGCGCCAGGCGTTTTCGGGTTGCTTGGACTCAGCGGCGTCGTACCAACCCTCCTTGAGGTCAAATGCGCCGCCGGTGATCGCATACGCAAACGTCAAGTCGAGCAAGGCCTGACCGCGACGGCCGATTAGCCCGCGCGCAGACAACTCGGTGCCGATGTTGCGGGTGTTGCCAGGCACGCCGTCCTGCTCCACCGCCACCGCCTGCAGCACGCTCAAGTCCAGGCCCAGCAAGTCGCTGCCGTACCACGGATAGGCATTGATGCTCACGGTTGGCCGGATGTACAGCGCATTGGTGACGGTGCCGATGAGCTCGCGGAAAAGCAGGCTGTCGACCTGATAGTTGCGGTTGAAGCGAAAGCCGGTGACCTCGGTGACGGGCTTGCCCTGCAGATCGCTCAGCAGGCAATCGCCCTTGCCAAACGTGCCCCAGCAGCCGGTCTTGTTGCCGGAGGCATAGCCGAGATCCAAGAAGTAGCCCATGCCCTCGTCTTGCAGCGCGACCTTGGCGGTTGCCCCAAACATGTTGATGTCAAGGGCTTTGGCCTGCGAACCGATGATTCCATTGGTATCGGCGAGCGACCCCTGGATGGTGGCGATTTCCGCCTCGATGACGGTGCGGCGCAGCGGCGACAGGCGCTTCTCGTAGCGCGCCCACACGTCGCCGATGAAGGCCTTGGCATCGCGGACCATCAGCTTGGCATCGCTGGCGTCGGTCAGGTTGTAGATGCTGCTCGCCTTCTTCTTGCCGTCGGCGCCTTTCTTTTCCTCGCTGATGTCGCTCTGTTGCGTGCGGTAGACCGCGTAGATACCCCAGTCGAGCACCCCTTTTCGCTCATCTTCCAACTCGCGCTGGCGGTTGGCGGCATCGTCGTCCGACAGCGGCCGTTTCATCAGCACCAGACCGGTCTGGCGGACATCGTCCATCGCGGTCAAGTCGCGGGCCTGCACGTCAAAGCGGGCCGGGTCGTAGTCGCTGATCCCGTTGGCCAAGAAGTCGTAAAAAAGACTCAAGTACAGCCCGATTTTGGGGATCTTGGTGATGAAGGCCGCGCGGTCGTTGAAGTTACCGCCGTCCACGGCGTAGCCGCGCCCTTCCCAGGATCGCCTGGGCGCGCCGTACCAGATGGTGGGTCGCCCCAAGTCCCAGCCGTCGCCAGCGCCGCCGTGCGCGAGCATGCCCAGGCCCCAGTGCGACGACTGGCGGCCGACGCGCAGCACGCCGAGCAGAGTCTTCCACTCGCCGTAGGCTTCTTTGACCGCGATGGCGCCGGGCAGGGTGCTCATCGTAAAGCCCGACAAGGGCACATCGGGCCGCGCTAGCGCTCCGGAGTAGTCGGGACTGCCGCCGAGCACGTAGTTGTCCAAAATGTCGAGCGTCATCGCGATGCGAATGTTCTGCTCGATGCTGATGGTGGGTTGCAGGCGCAGGCGCATCGACGCCCCCGACAGCGCAGTTTCGCCATTTGCCTTGCCGACCTTGGCGGACTGGCTGTTGACAGCCTCGTTGTTGTTTTGCGGCCACAGCGACAACGGCGGCGCCACTGAACTGGTGGTGATGACCTTGTTGCCAAGGGCTTTGTCGGTCACCGCCATGCCCAGGTGGCCGTTGCTGATCAAATCGGGCCGAAACCGGAAGTACCCGTGCCACTCCATCTGAAAGGGGCTGGGGGTCGCGACCGGCGGCGGCACCGGCGGCAAGGTGCCGTCGTCCAACTGGTCCAAAAGCGACGGGCCGGCATCGGCTGGCGGCTTGGCTTCCGCTTTGGGTGCTTCGGCGGGCTTGGCGGCTTCTTTGACCTCGCCCTCGGCTTTGGCGCCGTCCGACGTCGCCGGCGGCTCTTGCGCGTGCGCGGGCAAAGACACGGCCGTCACCAGCGCGGTTGCCACGATCGCAAGACCGCTGGGGCGGCGCCGCCGTGCTGCCTCGACTGATTGCTCCAGGTGGTCCATGATCGCTCCGCGGCCGCGTGGGCAGGGCCGACATTTGACCCGCAAGGGCGCCTATCGTCAACCGTTGCCCCTTCGCGCACCTGTGATTCGCCGATGTCGCCCACCCCGCCCAATTGGTCCCTTGCGCTGCGCAACGCCACACTACTGGCGGACATTGCGCTGGATTTTGACTGTTCGGCCACCATGCCGATCGACCCGGCCGCTCGCACGGCGATGGCCGACGCGGCGCGTCTAGCCCTGGGCAACCCCAGTTCGACGCACGGCAAAGGCCAGGCTGGTCGCGCGTTGGTGGAGTGGGCGCGGCGCCAATTGGCCGTTGCGTTGGGGGTTGCACCGCGCGAACTGGCGCTGACGAGCGGAGCAACAGAGGCCAATGCCCTGGCGTGGCGCGGTGTGCTCGATCCGATGCTGGCCGCCGGTCGCCGGCCGGCGGTGCTGACCAGTGCAGTGGAACATGCATCGGTGCGGGCGCTCGCTGCCGAGTACCGCGACCGCGGCCTGACCGTGGTCGAAATGCCAGTGGACGAGCGCGGCCGCTGGCGCTTCGATGACCTGAAGGCCCAACTCGCAGGCCTCGATCTGGGGTTCGCCAGCTTGATCTGGGTCAACAACGAGACCGGCCTCGTGCATCCAGTCGGCCAACTGGCGCACCTGGCGCGGTCGCGCGGTGCGATCGTGCACACCGACGCGACCCAGGCGCTCGGTCGCTTGCCCGTCGAACCCGCAACCCTGGGGGTGGACCTGCTGACCCTGTCCGGTCACAAGTTTGGTGGACCTTGCGGCACCGGGGCCTTGTGGGTGCGCCCAGGGGCGCGCGTGTTCGCGGTGCAGCCAGGGCACCAGGAACTTGGGTTGCGCGGCGGCACCGAAAACGTGATCGGTCTGGTCGGCCTGGGCGCGGCCGCTGGCGCGCTGCAGACACGGGTGGCGCAAGCCGGCCAGGTCCGCGACTTGCGCGACCGACTGCTGGCGGGCCTGACCGAACTGGGTGCCGTGCGCAACGGCGATGTCGAGCCCGACCAGGACAGTGGCCACATCGCCAACGTCTCGCTGCCGGGCATCGACGCGCCGCGGCTGGTGATGGCGCTCGATCTCGCCGGGGTGGCGGTGTCGGCTGGCTCGGCTTGCGCGTCCGGGACCTTGGAGCCATCGCACGTGGTGCGCGCGATGTTCGGGGACAGCGAGCCAGGGCGGCGGCGTGCGGCCGGCGCGCTGAGGTGGTCGCTCGGTCCGCACCACGACGTCACTGCGGTCGATCGGGCACTGGCGTTGACCCGCCAGGTCGTGGGGCGTTTGCGCCAGCGCGGTGGTGAACACCCCTAGTCGCCCACGGTGCGCGGTGCTACCATCGGTGCCGCCATTGGGGGCCGTTTTCGGTGCCGAATGGCGCTCCAGCCCTTGATTTTCCGTTGGTTGCAGCCAAACGGTTGCCCCCGACGGAGATGTGTGGGGCGGGTTGCAGGGCATCGAGAGGTGGGGCGGCGGCGCCAGAGCCGGCGAGCGCCATCCTGGAGTGCGGTTTTGGCATGAGCACGTGCAAGCTGGTGCGCATCAGCAGTGGGGCCGGTCAACAGGAGATCATCCTGAGTGACATCCCCACCATCGGCCGCCAGCCCACCAATACCTTGCAGATCGTCGATCGCCTGGTCTCCAAAGAACATGCCGTCATCAGCCGC
>CAXRHS010000482.1:0-4985 GCA_964230235.1 Myxococcota bacterium | reverse complement strand
TCCCTGCGGCGCACTGCGAGTGCGCCTCAGTCGTCACGCGGCCTCCGCCTCGCCTTGCGGGCGCCTGATTCCGCTCGCTACGGCAATGAATGTAAACACCCTCTAAGGGCCCGTGTAAAAACAAGTCGATCGACACGAGGGCGGAGCGAAGCGGCGAGTCGACTTGCAAAGTCGCGAGCTTGCGACCCACTTGGCAAGCAACGGGCCA
Source organism: Myxococcota bacterium (assembly GCA_964230235.1). GTDB lineage: Bacteria > Myxococcota_A > UBA9042 > UBA9042 > UBA9042 > SXRM01. The sequence goes on along the minus strand of CAXRHS010000482.1, from coordinate 4,777 downwards.
ACGTGGAAAATCGAATAGATTTTACACGGGCCCTACCGTCCGGAAACCTACTGGGCGTTGGCCGTGGTCGCCGCGTGAAGCGAACAATTGGCTTACGGATTCAAGGTCTTGAGGCTAGCTGGGGACGCCAACGGCCGCTCACCAGCGCACCCGCATCGCGGCGGTCCTGCGCGGCGCCCGCTGCGGCCGCCTACTGCTGGTGGTGCAGCGACTCTTGCAGGTACGGGTCCTTGAGCGGAACCAGCGACGCCTTGCCCAGCATCTTGAGCACGACCAGGATGAACCCGCCGCCCAAAAGCAGCGTCGCCCCAAACTCGCCCGGGCCAATGACGACGCCGTGCAGGTCGAGCTTGTGGTGGTGGGCGGCGAACTGCGACGCGGCCGGCATCACCTGCAGGTAGACATCGAGCCACAAGCCGAGCAGGGTAATGATCGCAACCGGCACCACCACCTTGGGGTTGCGCTTGTTGGGTCGCGGCAGCAGGACGAAGAACGGGATGACCCAGTTCAAGATGACGTTGAGGCCGAAAAGTGCCATCCAGCCGCCGTCTTGGCGCAAGATGAAGTAGCCGGTCTCTTCGGGAATGTTGGCATACCAGATGAGCAGGAACTGGCTGACCCAGATGTAGGCCCAAAACGTCGAGAACGCGAAGATCATCTTGCCGAAATCGTGCATGTGGTTGGCGTTGGCCTGCTTGAGCTGGCCGCTGCCGATGAGCATGGCCAAAATGATCGCGCACACTGCCGCGGCCGCTTTGTGGGCGCCGGCAAACTGGTACACGCCGAACATGGTCGAGAACCAGTGCGGCTCCAGCGACATCAGCCAGAAAAGCGAACCGACCGTCATCGACAGGCCAAAGAAGATGAGAAAGATCACCGAAAGCACCATGTTGCGGCCGGTATGCGCTTCGTTGCCGTCGCCGTCCTGCGCAATCGAGTTGGCGCGCATCTTGAAAGTAAACGCCACCCACGCGCCAATGATGACGACGGTGCTGACGTAGTACCAGGTCGGGTTGAGCAGCACCGACTTGTGGCGCAGCAGGTGGTCGCCGGCCACGATGTCGGGGTGGCTCCACTCGTACAAGTGGTGCATGCCCAGGCCGCCAACCAGCAGCATGGTCACCAGCGCCATCGGCAGCCAGGTGACCACTGCCTCGGGAATGCGCCGCACGACCGCCGACCAACCGGCGCGGGTCACGTGCATGATCGCCAGAATTACCCCGCCGCCAACGGCCAGCGAGGTATAGAAAAACGCCGCGATGAGCAGATCGGCGAAAATCCGCCACGCCCCGTGATCGCCAGAAGTGGCCGCGCCGGCACCGAGCAAGACCGCGCCCACGACCGACAGGCCGATCGCGAGGTTGCGCGCGCCGCCGGGCATGGTGAACGGCACCGGGCCGTCCAAAGTGTGCGCGTGGGAATCTGCGTGGGTGGCGCTCACGGTGAACCTCTTGCCTACAAGCTCAAGAAAAACGGGGATGTGCCCAGGCGGCGCCTAGTGGGCCTGCTTCTGCAATTCGCGCAAGTGCAGCACGATCTTCCAGCGGTCTTCCTGGCTGATCTGGCTGGCGTAGGCGGGCATCGCACCGCGGCCATAGGTGACCAGGTGGAACACATGACCATCGGTAAAGCCGTTGACTTTGCTCTCTTTGGTTGCGAGCGGAAAGGCCCAGCCGGCCTTCTTGGCGACCGTGCCCGCGCCGTCGCCATTGGCGTTGTGGCACGGAGCGCAGAAGGTCTCAAAACCCCACTTGCCGCGGGCGAGGTGCGCCGCAGCCGGCGCCGATCCATCGCTGGGCTTGAAAGGATTGACAAGGGCGTCGGCGGCCTTGCGACCGGCGTCGTCGTTGGTCAGGTGCAACGGCCAGAACTCGCGGTTCTTGACGTGCGGCACCGTCCCTTGCGGCGGCTTCTGCATGGCCATGCCGTTGGCAAACACGGGCTTGCCGGTCTTTTCGTTGACCGGCGCCGGCCCTTGCGATTCTGCCGCAGTCGGAAAGAACATGTGGTTGATCCACGGCGCGAATTCCCAGTTCGGCTCGCGGTCGACCTGACAGGCGGTCGCAGCCAGGCCCAGTGCGATCAACCCTGCAGTGCGCAGGGCCCTCGCGGCGGAATCGATGTTCAAAAGCGTCTGCATGGTCCGGTCCCCGTGTCGCGCGTGCGCGCCGTACAGCGGTGGGTAGTGGCTAGCGGTTCGGCGCCACCCAGGAGATTTCGCTTGCGCCGTGGCGGCCGAGCAACTCCCGCGCCTTGGTCTCGTCAAAGCCGGCTGCCGCGGGATCCAAGACAATCGCAAAGCGGTCGTCGGTGGTGCCCGGCAGGGGGAATTTGGGCTTCTGGCCCGGGTCCAGGCCCAGAAACGCCAGCAGCGTCACGGCCGTGCCCACGCCGGCAAACAGCACGGCGAGCTCGAAAAGCACAGGCACGAATGCGGTCATCGGCAAAAACGGCTTGCCACCGACATTGAGCGGCCAGCCCGACCACATCGGCGTTTCAATCGCCTGGGTATAGCTTTGCAGAAAAAGCGATGTCAGAAAGCCAGTCGCCGCCAGCGCGAAGCAGGCATAGGTCAGCCACGAACGCGGCAGCCCTTGCGCGGCCTCCAGCCCGTGAACCGGAAACGGCGTGTAGCAATCGTAGATCGGCAGACCGGCCTGGCGGGTGGCTTTGGTCACCGCCAGGATCTCCTCGTCTTCGACGAAGTAGCCGACCAGATACCTGGCGGGCGCTGCGGATGTATCGGCGTGGGCGCTCATGGCTAGACCCCCTTCTCAGGCGCGGCGGGCGCATGGGCAAGACCGGGCACGCCGCCTGCCGCATGGTCGTCGCCATGGGCGGGTTGGGCGTGGGGTTGCGCGAACTTCTTGATCGACTTGACTTCGGCGATGGCGATGGCCGGCAGGACCCGAGTGAAAATCAGGAACGCCGAGAAGAACAGGCCAAACGTGCCGAGCAGCGTGGTGAACTCGACCCAGGTCGGCGAATACATCGCCCACGAGCTCGGCAGGTAGTCGCGGTGCAGCGAGGTCACGATGATGACGAAACGCTCGAACCACATGCCGATGTTGACCACGATCGACATCACGAAGATGACGACGACGTTGGTGCGCGCCTTCTTGAACCAGAACACCTGCGGGCTGATCACGTTGCAGCTGAACATGATCCAGTAGGACCAACCCATGGGTCCAAACGCCCGATTCACAAAGGTAAAGCCTTCGTAGTTGCTGCCCGAGTACCAGGCGATGAAGAACTCGGTCATGTAGGCGAGGCCAACCATCATGCCAGTGGCGGTAATGATCAGGCACATGTTCTCCAAGTGCTTGATGGTAATCAGGTGCTCAATGTTCATCACCTTGCGGGCGATGAGCAGCAGCGTCAACACCATCGCAAAGCCCGAGAAGATGGCGCCGGCGACGAAGTACGGCGGAAAGATGGTGGTGTGCCAGCCCGGAATCACCGAGGTGGCGAAGTCGGTCGACACGATGGTGTGCACCGACAACACCAGCGGCGTGCTGAGACCGGCGAGCAGCATGTAGACCGTCTCGTAGTGGACCCAGTGCTTGTTGGCGCCCGACCAACCCAGGCTCAGCGCACCGTAGATTGCCTTGCGAATCGGATGCTTGGCGCGGTCGCGCACGGTCGCCAGGTCAGGAATCAGGCCGATGTACCAGAACACCGCTGAGATGGTGAAGTACGTTGAAATCGCAAAGAAGTCCCAGATGAGCGGCGACCGGAAGTTGGTCCACAGCGGGCCGCGCAGGTTGGGCGCGGGGATGAACCACAAGGCGCCAAACCAGGGTCGGCCCATGTGGATGAGCGGGAACAGCGCGGCGCAGATGACCGCGAACAGCGTCATGGCTTCGGCAGAGCGGTTGATCGAGGTGCGCCATTTCTGGCGGAAAAGGAACAAGATCGCCGAAATCAGCGTGCCGGCGTGACCGATACCGACCCAGAACACGAAGTTGGTGATGTCAAAGCCCCAGCCAATGGTCTTGTTCAGACCCCAGGTGCCGATGCCTTCGTACTGCTGCCAACCGATGGCACACAGGCCGATGGCCAGCCACGAGGCGGTGACGGCGAACGTTGCCCACCACAGCTTGCTCGGCCACGTTTCCATGGGCTTGAGCACGTCGTTGGTGATCTGTGCGTAGGCGGGGTTGCCCAACACCAGAGGTTGGCGCAGGTGGGAAGCGGGAGCGGACATCGCGATTTCTCCTTGGGCCAGTGCCTGGGAGTCCTTGAGAAACTAATGGCCTGCGGGCGCGGCACCACCCGTCGGGGCGGCGGGAGCGGCAGGTGCGGCGTGGCCATCGGCCTTCTTGGGCGCCGGCTGAGCCGGTCCAAACACTTCTGCGGCGTTGCGGACCTTGGTCATGTAGGTCACAGCCGGTTGGGTGCCGATCTCGACCAGCGACGAATAGTTGCGCGGGTCGTCGTAGGCCTTGCGCACCTTGCTGTCCATCAGGTTCAGGTCGCCAAAGGTGATGGCGTCGCTGGGGCAAGTTTGCTGACACGCCGGCTTGACCTCGCCGTCGCGCACGTACTTGGGCTGCAGCGGCTTGCCGCCGGCGGCTTCGTTCTTCTGCAGTTCGTCGAGGTTGCTTGGCTGGCGCTTCTCGCCGGTTTGGCGGTCGGCGTCGCGCAGCGCGTTCGACTTGGCCTCTTGAATGCGCTGGACGCAGAAACTGCACTTCTCCATCACGCCGCGCGAACGCTTGATGATGTCGGGGTTGAGCGCCAGGGTGACGAGGTCCATGTCGAACTTGTCGACCAT
>CAXRHS010000481.1:0-3092 GCA_964230235.1 Myxococcota bacterium | reverse complement strand
CCGGGTCGCGCGGCCGCACAAAGACCACGGCTTCGCCATCGGCTCGGCCAGGCACCAGCACCAGCACGCAATCGGGCTCGTCGAAGCCGGTCAGGTACCAAAAATCGCTGTCTTGCCGCCACTCGTGCTCGACGTCATGGTTGCGGATGCTGTGGTGGGCGCTTTGGACGGCAATGACCGTTGCAGCGCCGTAGGCCTCGCAGAGCCGCTGGCGGCGGGCGGCAAAGACTTCGATGTCCATGGATTTCCTTTGCTATCGTGCGAGCGTCTACTCGCCCAGGTAGGCGGCCTGCACCCGCGGATCGGCGAGCAGCTCGGTGCCGGTGCCTTGCATGGTGACCGTGCCGGTCTCCAGCACGTAGCCGCGGTGCGCGTGTTTGAGCGCCATGCGCGCGTTCTGCTCGACCAGCAGCACCGTGGTTCCCTGCTGGTTCAGCGCGACGACGACCTTGAAAATCGTCTCGACAATCCACGGCGCCAGACCAAGCGACGGCTCGTCGAGCAAAAGCAGCCGCGGCCGCGCCATCAACGCCCGGCCCACGGCCAGCATCTGCTGCTCACCGCCCGACAGTGTACCGGCCAGCTGGGTCTTGCGCGGCCCAAGCACCGGAAAAAGCTCGTACACGCGCTGAAAATCCGCGGCAATGCCGTCTTTGTCGTTGCGGATGTAGGCGCCAAGGTCCAGGTTTTCGGCTACCGTCAAGCGCGGAAAAACCCGCCGACCTTCCGGACAGTGGGCGATGCCGAGCCGGACGATGTCGTGCGCGGGCACCGGCCCCAGGTCCTTGCCCTCAAACGTCACCCGCCCGGTCTTTGGCTTGTGCAACCCGCTGATGCACGCCAGCGTGGTAGTCTTGCCAGCGCCATTTGCGCCAATAAGCGTTACAATTTCACCCGTTTGGACCTGCAACGACACGTCGTGCAGGGCGGCGATGGCGCCGTAGCGGGCGCTGATGGCGTCAATGACCAGCATTGCGTACTTCCGGCCCGAAGTCCGCGGCGAGCTTCGCCGCGCGACTAGGGACAAGTGCGCGCGGACGCATCTGCGGCCGCAGGCAGGGGTGAGCGCGCCGACGCGCGCGAGGGGGCGGCGAGCCCAATTTGACGAAACAGGCATCTAGTAGGCGAAACATACAGCCGAATCCTTCCATTGCACCAAGCACCATCCCAACGCGAACTTCGGGTGTCGCCTACTAGCCGTGGGCCTCAGCGTCCTCTGTCCCCAGGTACGCTTCGATGACTTTGGGATTGCTGCGAATTTGCTCTGGCGTGCCGTGGGCAATCGGCGTGCCATGCACCAGCACCGTGATGTGGTCGCTGATACCCATCACCACCCGCATGTGGTGCTCGATGAGCAGCACGGTTCGCCCGCCATCGCGGATTTTGCGAATCAGGTGCATCAGTTCCACGGACTCGGCGGGATTCATGCCGGCCGCCGGCTCGTCCAACAACAGCAGCGAAGGTCGCGTCGCCAGCGCCCGCGCGATTTCGAGCCGGCGCTGCTCGCCATAGGGCAGGTTCTTGGCGAGGTCACCCGCGCGCGCCTCCAACCCGACGAAACGCAGCAGTTCCAGCGCTTCTTGCCGCGCCACTGCTTCAACGACGCGACCAGCCGAACTCAGCGCCTTGTTTCGAAAAACACGCACCATCCAGGCCAGCGCAGCGACCACGAATACGGCCAGCAGCGCGGTCGGCGCGCCTTCGTCATCCACACCGTCGCCAGTGAACCAGCCCAGGCCCGACAAAGCGACCACGGCGGCCAACGGCAGCGCATAGTCCAGCGCCCCGCGCCGCGGCACGCTACTCGCCATCGCGGAATTCGCGGTCGCGCCGCGTCCGATGCTACCCAGGTGCAAGTGACGGTCCATGCCGACCAGGACGTTCTCCAGGACGGTCATGTGATGAAACAAGCGAATGTTCTGAAACGTCCGCGCCACCCCTTGCAGCGCCACACTTTGCGGGCTGCGCCGGTTGCGATACCACATCGCGCGTGCGCCGAGCGTGCCGACCACAAGGCCAACCAGCGCCGCGATCAGGCGCATCGTCAACGCCCGCACAGTGGCAGAGTCGCCCGGTTGGCTCGCCAATTCACCGCGTTGCCGCTCCGCGTCGGCGCGCAGCGCGTGTTGGCCACGGATGTGCAACCCGTCGAACGACACGACGGCGAACTTGCCGAACTTGGGCTCGACGCGCGGTTCAGCGTTCAAGTAGCGCCAGCCGTCCACCGCCGCACCGGTCAGCGTGAACTCCCACGGCGCCCGGGTCTTGACCGTCGCCGCCCACAACCCATCGACGTTGGCAATGCTCACCAGCGCGAGCCCCGCCATCAGCAGCCCGGCCGCGAACCACTGAGCGTACACGCGCGACGTCAACGGGGCGCGCACATCGCGACCGTTGAGCAACACCTCGCCGCTCGTCGGTTCATAGATTCCTGTAATCGCGTTGAAAAGGCTGGTCTTGCCGGCGCCATTGGGGCCAATGACCGCCGCAATCTCGCCTTGCTGCACTTGCAGGTCAACGGCATTGACGGCAACCAGGCCGCCAAAGCGCAAGGTCAGCTTGCGCACTTCAAGCAGCGGCGCGCTCACGTGGGCTCCGTTGCGGCAGCGCCGTCGACGGGCGGTTCGTGCAACTCTTGCGCGACGCGCCGCGCCGGAACGAGCCCCTCAGGGCGAAACCGCATCATCGCGATCAACGCCGCACCAAACACGAACCACCGCCAGGCGCTGTACTTGGCCAGCGGATGCTGCGCGTCGCCCGCCAGGGCCGCTATGCCCTTGTCGAGCAGCGGCGACAGCACATTGTCAAAGCCGATGAGCAACGCCGCACCCAAAAGTGCCCCGCGCAGCGAGCCGAGGCCACCCAGGATGAGGCAGCACAAAACCATGATGGCATTGTTGAAATCGTAGTTGGTCGGATCGGCCGTGGTGGTCAAGTTGGTCGCGTACAGCGCCCCTGCGAGGCCAGCGAGCGCGGCGCCGCCGGCAAAGGCAGCCAGCTTGATGCGCCCCGGGTCGAGACCCATGCACGCGGCGGCCAATTCGTCTTCGCGCAGCGCCACGAATGCACGGCCGATGCGCGTGCGCTCGAGC
>CAXRHS010000480.1:0-2517 GCA_964230235.1 Myxococcota bacterium | reverse complement strand
GTCGCCAAAGCCGGTGCAGCGACGCTCGGGCCCGGCAACCGGCTCTACTGGTTGGACGCCAGGGGACAGCTTTGCTACAGCGCTTCCGCGCGCAGTGGACAACGCACCTGCCGAGCCCTACCTTTGCCGCCCGCGGCCGCTGGTGCCGCGCTTGGATCGCAGCCATGTGCGGCATCGTCGGCCTCGCCGGCCCCCATGCCACTGAAATCGCCCGCACCTGGATCGCCGCGGCCCTGGAAGGCCTGCGCCACCGCGGCCCGGACGCCCAAGCCATTGCATGGCTCGACGGCGCGGTCCTCGGTCATGCGCGGTTGTCCATCGTCGACCTGTCGCCAGCCGGTGCGCAGCCCATGACCTCGGCCAGCGGCAACTCGGTCATCGCCTACAACGGTGAGGTCTACAACACCACAGAATTGCGCAGCAAGCTCGGCTCGTTGCCGCTGCGCGGCCACAGCGACACCGAACTGGTCCTGGAGCGCTTGGAGCGCGAAGGTCCCGCGGCGTTGCCAGACCTCAACGGCATGTTTGCGCTCGCGCTATGGCAGCGGGACAAGCGCCGGCTCGTCCTGGCGCGCGACCGCACCGGCATCAAGCCGCTGTACGTTGCTCAACTTCCTGGTGTTGTTGCGTTTTGCAGCGAAGTGCGGCCGCTGATGACCTTGCCGGGCTTGGACCGCCGCATCGACCCCGAGGCCTTGCAGTTGTACCTGGCGCTTGGGATGGTGCCGGCCCCGTTCACGCTGTGGCGCGGGATCCGCCAGCTGACGCCGGGCGAAGTCTGGACCGTGGACGCGCAAACCCAGGTCGTGCGATCCCGGCTGGCTGAGCCGATTGGCGCATGGCATCCCCAGCAGCCACCGAGCGATCCCGAACAACTGCCCGCGCTCTTGCAAGCCTGCGTGGCGGACCAGCTGGTCGCCGATGTGCCGGTCGGCGTGCTGCTGTCGGGTGGCGTCGATTCGTCGTTGGTGGCGGCGGCGGCGGCCCGGGCGGTCGGCAAGGTGCGCACGTTTTCGGTCGTGCACGCTGACCCCAGATACGATGAACGCAAGGCCGCGCGCGCGGTGGCGGACCACATCGGCAGCGAGCACGTGGAACTGGAGTTGCCCGCTGGCGGCTTGACGGAGGCGGAGTTGGACGCCCTCGTCGACCACTACGGCGATCCGTTCGCCGATAGTTCAGCGCTGCCGACCCGGCGACTCGCCGCCATGGTGCGCCGGCATGTCACGGTTGCACTCTCCGGCGATGGCGGCGACGAGTTGTTTGCCGGTTACACGCGCTACCGCGAAAACGGCTGGGTGACGACGGCCGCGCGCTTGGGGTCTCATGCGTCGGCGGCCATTGGCGCGACGGCTACTCGGCTCAACCGACACGTCGGCGCTGGCGACAACTTGCGCGGCAAGCTGCGCCGCGGGGCCCGGCTTTTCGACCTCGCACGCCGTCCGCCCACACAGCGTGCGGTGGGCACCCTGACCTACTTCTGGCCCGACGAGTCCCGCGCACTGCTGCGGCCGGAGTTTCGCTGTCCCCAGGATGCCCTTTCTGCCGTGGTCAGCGAGCGCGCGGTTGCCGGTCTCGACCCGACCCTGGTCGAAGGTTGCCATCGCTTGGAGCAGCGCCTGGTCCTGCCCGACGACATGCTGGTCAAGGTCGATCGGATGACCATGGCCGAATCGCTCGAAATCCGCCCGCCTCTGCTCGACAACCGGATGGTGGCGTTTGCGCAGGCCCTGCCGCTTCGCCACAAGTTTGACCGCGGCGTCGGCAAAATCGCGCTCAAGGCCCTGGCGCGGCAGTGGGTGCCTGCATGGGTGGTCGATCGACCCAAACAGGGATTCGCGCTACCGCTGCTTGCATTTGGCGGCGCTGTGCTGCAAGACCGCACGCGGTGGGCGCTCGGCGCATCCGACTCGCCGTTGCGCGAGCTGTTCGAGCCCGCGGCGCTCGCGCAGCTCAGCGAGGAGTTTGCGCGGCGCGGCGAGGGCTGGCAGCCTGAGGACTCACCCTTTCGACGTGCACATCGGCAGTGGGCGCTGGTGTTGCTTGCCACCGCGCTGCAGCGCAGGGGGTGGTTGCGATGAGTGCTCGGCCGCTGCGGGTTGCGCTGTGGGCGCCGGTGCCCCCGCCCATGGGCGGGATTGCGCGCTGGGCGACGCAGTACCTCGACGCCGCACCGCGCCACGGCTTGCAATTGCGCCTGGTCAACGTTGCGCCGCCAGTCGACGAGTTCAGTGAGAAATCGACCTTTCGTTGGGACCGGGTCGGACACGCCGGCCGGTGTCTGGGTCAACTCGCTGGGTTGCTCGCTCGGCGTCAAGTCGATGTCGCGCATTTGACGACCTCGCTATTTTGGGCAACGCCGCGCGAGGCCGCAGCTCTGGCACTGTGTCGGGCAGCGCAGGTACCAACAGTGCTCAACATCCGCGGCTCCAATCAGCACATCGCGTGGCGGCGTGCGATGCCGGCCCGTAAACGTCGCGCACTCGATGCGACCTTGCGCGCTGCGGATAGCGTACT
>CAXRHS010000479.1:0-3573 GCA_964230235.1 Myxococcota bacterium | reverse complement strand
CAGGAGACCGCCCGGGTCCGCCGTCAGGAGCGCGCCGTCGACGCCAACCTGGCCCGCGTGGCCGGCGTGCAGCGCGACCGCGACAACGACGGCGAAGGCATGACCATGCTGATTCCGGCGTTCCTGGGCAGCGACGAGCACGTCATCGACCTGCTGGTCCACGTCGAAGGCGCGGGACCGGTGGCCGACGTGGTGGTCGACTACAAGGACCTGGTGCGAATGTCGAACCAGAAAGCCATGGCGCGCGCGGCGTTGCACGATCTGCCGACCCCAGGTGGCCGGGTGGCCGCGCCGCCCGAGCAACTGACTGCCGATGACTGGCGGGCGATCGAGCAATTTCGCGAGCAGGTGCGGCACGGCGACAGCGTTTCCGTGCAGAACCGGGTGCGGTCGTGGACGCAAGCTGGCGGGCCGGCGGGGTTTGTGGCGCTGGCGCAGGCGGTGGCACCGTTGGTCGGGCCAGTAGAGCGGCGGGCTGCACTGCTGGCGGCCATCGAGACGTGGACGGCGCACGCGCGCGGGTGTCATGTGGCGGTGGGGCGGTAGGCGCCGCGGCCAGATACTGAGAATCTGAGGCACAAGTGAGACCAAAGTGAGACTGCGCGGGCACGGCGCCGTCCAACCCCTTGTTCTTGCTTGATGTCGAAGTTGGCACAGGGCTTGCAGTTCCCCAGCGTTATCGCGGCCGACGCGCTTGTCGCCCCTGCACGCGGCGCCTATGCTGCCCGCGGAGGTGCAGCATGGCCCACGACAAGCTTTGGACCTGGGAGGACATTGTGCACCTGCCTGAACATGAGCAGCCTGAGATCATTGGCGGCAAGCCGTATTGGAAGACCACGCCGCGTGCGCGGCATGGGCATGTGGTCTTGCAAGTTGGTGTCGCGCTCAACCCACTTGTGCGCCTTGGTCGCAGATCCGGCTGGTGGATCACCGCCGACTGCGCCATCCGGCTGAACCCGCACGGCATCGTCGGCCCCGACCTCGCCGGCTGGCGCAAGGAACACCTGCCGGACCTGCCCGACGACTGGCCGTGCGACGTGCGCCCCGATTGGGTGTGCGAAGTGCTGTCGCCGACCAACGCCTGGTACGACCGCGGCACCAAAGCGCGCCTGTACGCCGAGGCCGGCATCCCGTGGTACTGGATCGTCGACCCGGCCGAGCGTCTGGTCGATGTGCTGCAGTTCGATGGCGACCGCTGGCGGGTGTTCGGCTGCTTTGCCGACCCGGATCGGCTGGCGCTGCCACCGTTCGAAGGCGTCGAGGTGGCTGTGGGCGAGCTGTTTGCGCCCAAACCGGGCACGGACAGCCCGTAGGCCCAAGGCCTAGACCATCAGCCCCACCAACGCCGCCGTCATGTAGCCGACCACGCTGCCGCCGACCATGGCCCGAAAGCCCAGTTCGGCCAGGTCCTTGCGCCGCTCTGGCGCCATGCCCGAGACGCCACCGATCTGGATGGCAATCGAGCTGAAGTTGGCAAAGCCGCACAGCGCGTAGGCGGTAATCACGGCCGCGCGCGGCGACATCGCCTCGGCCCCGCCCAACTGCTTGGCCAGATCGAGGTAGGCCACGAACTCGTTGACCACCATCTTGACGCCCAAAAGCTTGCCGACCTCTTGGGCCTCGCTGGCCCCGATGCCGATGAGCCAGGCCACCGGCGTGAAAATCCAGCCAAAGATGTCCTGCAGCGTCACGCCTTGGATGCCGACCAGGCCGAGCGCCCAGCCGAGCAGCGCGTTGGCCACGGCGACCAGCGCGATGAACGCCAACAACATGCCGCCGACGTTGAGCAAAAGCTGCATGCCGTCGCTGGCCCCCGAGGCCGCCGCGTCCAAGACATTGCTGTGCAGCTTGGGGACTTCGATGCGGTCTTCGGGGCCGGTGACCGGCTTTTCGGTCTCGGGCACCAGGAGCTTACTGACCAGCACCGTGCACGGCGCCGCCATGATGCTGGCTGTCAGCAAGTGCCCGGCGATGTCCGGAAAATGCTTGTTCAACATGCCGACGTAGGCCGCCAGCACGCCGCCTGCCACCGTGCCAAAGCCGCCGACCATGATGCAGTGCAGTTCGCTGCGGGTGGCCTGGCTCAAAAACGGCTTGACCATCAGCGGCGCCTCGGTCTGGCCCAAAAAGATGTTGCCGACGGTGCTTAGCGACTCGGCGCCCGAGGTGCCCATCCAGCGCGCCAGGTAGCGGCTGAAAAAGCGCACGATGTGGACCATCAGCCCCGTGTGGTAGCCGATGGTCATCAGCGAACTGAAGAAGATGATCGTCGGCAGCACCTGGAAGGCCACCAGCGCGTAGGGGGCGTCCATGGCGTTGCCGAACAGGAACCTCGCGCCTTCGTTGGAGAAATTCATCAGCTGCACGAAGGCTTCGTTGATGGCGGTGAACAGCCGGTTGGCGAGCGCGGTCTTGAGAATCAACGCCGCCAGCACCAGCTGCATCGCGGTGCCGGCCAGCACCACCCGCCACGGAAACTGCTGACCCGGCTTGCGCTCGCGAAACTGCCAGCACAGCGCAATCATCACCACGATGCCGAGCACGGCCTGCAGGCGCTCGGCCCACGAGCCGCCGGCGTTGGCCTTGTCGAATCGCACCGGCGCGGGGGCGGCAGGTGCGCCCGCGGCTGCGCCTGCCCCAGCCCCTGTCGCTGTCCCTATCCCTGTGCCTGTCCCTGGGCCTGCCCCTGTCCCTGAGCCTGGGCCTACCGCTGAACCCGCACCTGCCGTGGCCGCGGCCGGCGCCGGCGCATCCGCCCAGCCAACTACGCAAAATGACAATGTCATCCCGAGCGCCGCGCCAAATGCCAGCGATCGCCCCCAATTGCCCGCGCGCGCCCGTTTGCCCATGCCCTTCGCCCTTGCCGCGTGCGCCAACCCCGCGGACCGCCGGCAACCTTGCGGCGGTTGTGGCGGTTCGTCAAGTTGCCGCGGCCTTGGACCGTTGCCCGCCAGCCGCAGGCCGTGGCAAGCTGCCGGCCATGTCGCGCGCGGCTCAAATCCTGATTATCGGTGGCGCCTCGGTAGATCGGCTGCGCGCGGGCGATGAGACCGTGACCACGCCAGGCGGTGGCGCCTTGTACACCGCGGTAGCGGCGCGCAAGGCCGGTGGCGACGTCGGCTTTTTCGGCTATCGGCCCGATCCGCTGCCCGAACTGTTCGACCGCGTGGCCAGCAAGGTCCAGTGGGTTGGCCCGGCGTGTGCGATCGACCAGATCCCGCACTTTGACATCGTGTACGACGAGGCCGGCAACGCGCGAATGGCGCACGCGACCTGGGGCATCGAGGACACGCTGGCGCCCGAGATGCTGCCCGACTACCTGCTGGGCGCCGAGTACATCCACCTGGCCGCGATTGCCGACGCGTCGCTGCAGGTGCGCTTCATCGAGTACCTGCGGCCGCGCACCAAGGCGCGCATCTCGGCCGGCACCTTTGGCTACATGGCCCTGCGCTCGCCGGACGCCGTGCGCGCGCTGATGGATGCCTGCGACCTGTTCTTACTCAACGCCCAGGAGGCAGAGCTCGTGTACGGTGGTAGTCCGCCGGTTGTGAGCACGGGCCAGCTGCTGGTGGT
>CAXRHS010000478.1:0-3448 GCA_964230235.1 Myxococcota bacterium | reverse complement strand
CGATCGCCTTGGGTCCTTGCACTCCGGAGCAGGCCAACTGGCCGTTACAGGCATTGCCGTCGTCGAAAACCGTGCAATTCTGGTCTACGCCGCACTGGCATTGGTTCAGGCCGGCCAGGCACTTGCCGGCCTGGCAACGGTCGCCGAGCGTGCACGGGTTGCCGTCGGCGTCGCAGCTGCCGAATTCGTTGAACGCGACCAGCGCACACTGGCCGGTCTTGGGTGCACAGACGTTGTGAACGCATGCCGTGTCGTTGACGGACGGGCAAGACACGATAGTTGCCGGGTTGACCAGGCACAGCCCCGACAACTTGTCGCAATACAGCTTGCCGTTGCAGACGTCGCCGTCATCCAATGCCTTGCAATCATTGTCAGTTTGGCACTGGCACGCGTTGGCGCTGGCGACACAGGCGCCGGCCTGGCACTGGTCGCCGCCGGTGCACGGGTTGCCATCGGCCTCGCAGACCCCGAACTCGTTGACTGCCACCTGTTCGCATTTGGCGGTTTTGGGATTGCACAGGTTCTTGCTGCATGGGGTGTCTTGCGCGCTCGGGCACGCGACAATTGTCGCCGGGTTGACTTTACAAGTCTTTTCCAGCTGATCGCAGTACAGCGTGCCGTTGCACGGGTCGCCGTCCTCCTGGGCGATACAGTCGGCATTGGTCTGGCATTGGCACAGCGACGGCCCCGGCTTGCACACACCCTGGTCGCAGGTGTCGACACCCGTGCAGGCGTTGCCGTCCGCTTCGCAGGCTTGACCCTGGTTCTTGGCGACCAGTGCGCAGGCGCCGGTTTTTGGGTTGCAGGTAGCGGCGGCACAACTGCCGTCGAGGTTGGTGTTGCACTGGACGACCGTTGCCGGGTTGACGAGGCAGGTGTTGCTGGCGACATGGCAGTACAGCGTGCCGTTGCACAGGTTGCCGTCTTCCTTACCCGCGCAGTCGGCGTCTTTTTGGCAGGCGCAGGTGTTGGTCGTCGCTTTGCAGGCGCCTTTTGCGCAGGTCGACTGGGTGCACGGATTGCCGTCTTCGCAAGCGCCGCCCTCCGCGATGGCGACAAAGCCGCACTGTCCCGATTTGGCGTCGCAGAGGTTCTTCTGGCACGCGGTGTCGCCGGCACTGGGGCAACTGACGATGGTCTTGGGATTGAGTTGGCACTTGCCAGCGGCCTTGTTGCAAAACAGGGTGCCGTTGCATGCGTCGCCATCCTCGGCAGACGCGCAGTCGCCATCGCCGGTGCAGCACACGTTGGTGCCGGGCTTGCAGGCGCCGTCCAGGCAGTGGTCGCCCTGGGTGCACGGCAGGCCGTCGCTGCACGTGGCGCTGGCGGGCAAATTGACCGTCTGACACTTGCCCGTGGACGGCGCGCACAAGCTGTCCGTACACGGCTTGCCGTCGTCGCTGCAAACGACGACCGTTGCCGGGTTGACCACGCAGGCGTGGGAGGCCGGGTCGCAGTACAGGGTTCCGTTGCACAGGTCGCCATCTTCTTTGGTGGCACAATCGGCGCTGGTGGTGCATGCGCAAATTGCAAGGCCGCCAGTGCACTTGCCGGCCGCGCAACCGGTGTCGACGGTGCAGGCGTCGCCGTCGTCGCAGGCGGGGGTGCCGGCCACGGGCAGGTGCGCGCAGGTGCCGCTTTTGAGGTCACAGCTGTCCACGGTGCAGGCGTTGGCGTCGTCGCAGGTCGTGGTCGCGCCGCCCTTGCAGACCCCGGCCTCGCAGGTGCTGCCCTGGGTACACGGGTTGCCGTCGTCACACAGTACGGCGTCGGCTACCGCAGCAAACACGCAGCCCAGGCCCGGGTCGCACACGGCGTACTGGCACACTGAGGCGGGCTTGGGGCACTGCGCGGGGCACTTGGGCTGCGCGCCATCGGTCGTCGCTGTGGCGCTGTCGGTCGAAGGCGAGTCCGGGTCGGCATCGCTTTGCGCTACGTCCAAACCGCCTCCGTCGCCCGCTTGCGCCGCGTCCTGAGTTGCGGGTGTGCTGGACGCGTCGCCATCGCCATCCGGCGCAGTGCTGGCATCAGAGGCAGCTGTCAGGTCGCCGCCCCCTTGCCCCGAATCGGCGCCGGCGGTCGCATCCACCGCGGCATCGTCGACCGCCCCAGCCGGATCGCCGCACCCGGGCAGCATGACGGCCACGGCAACCGCCGACGCGGCAGCGCGCAAGTGCCAGCCGATGTTGGCCATCTTTCCCGCCCGTGGCCCACTGGGACCGCCCAATCGCCAAGCCTAGCGGGCCCTGTGCGGCCGCGCAATCGACGGTTGCCCGTGTCTGGCCGCTCGGCCACAATGCGCCCCCCAAGCAGAGCGCCGATCAAGAGTGCCAGAAAAAACGTATAGAATTCATTATTCTGAACAAAGGGGGGCAGTGTGATCGACACCCATGCGCACATCATGAACCAGCACTATGGCGGCCCGTATCCCGGCGGCACCCAGGGTCTGATCGAGCGCGCAGTCGCGGCCGGGGTGCGCCACATCAACTGTGTCGGCGCCGGGGGCGACATCGACGAGGTGCGATCGGCGCTGGTCGCCGCCCGAACCTGGCCGGGCGTGAGCGCGATTTGTGGCATCCACCCCCACGACGCCCGCCGTCTGGCCGACCCCGATACCGGTGAGGCACTCAAGGCCGGCGTGCGCGAAGCGTGCCAAGACGAAACCTGCGTGGCGGTTGGCGAGACCGGTCTGGATTTCCACTACGACCTGTCGGCCCGCGACGAGCAGTTTGCTGCTTTCGCTTGGCACATCGACCTTGCGCGCGCGCTAGGCAAGCCGCTGTGCATCCATACGCGCAACGCCGAGCCCGAGACGCTCCAAGTGTTGCGCGAGTGCCGCGCGGCTGAAGTTGGCGGCGTCATTCACTGTTTTTCCGGTACTGCCGAGTTTGGCTTGCGCTGCGTCGACGAATTCGGGTTCTACCTGTCGATCCCAGGCATCGTCACCTTCAAGAACCCAGGTGAACTGCCCGAAGCCGTGCGCCGCTGCCCGCTCGACCGCTTGTTGATTGAGACGGACAGCCCCTTTCTGGCGCCGATCCCGTTTCGCGGCAAGCGCTGCGAGCCGGCGCTGGTCGGCCACACACTGCGCAGAGTCTCAGAAATTAAAGGTATCACCGAAGCCGAGGCACTGCGCGCCACCAGCGACAACGCGGTTCGTCTGTTTGGCGACCGGTTGCGCACAGTGCTCTCGGCGGCGGCCAGCGGCGAGCCTACGATCCGCTGACGTCGGCCGGCACGGCCACGGCGTCGGCGGCGGCGCTCACATCAGCGGGGGCAGCGACGTCCGCGGCAACGTCGGCAGCCGAGTCTGCGACCGCCACGTCCGCGGCAGCATCGGGCACCGCCGCTACGTCCGGCGCGGCCGCGTCGGGGCTAGCGGCATCTGAAGTCGCGCTGTCGGGTTGCGCGCCATCGGCGGCCGCACCATCGGCGGCGGTGGCCCCAT
>CAXRHS010000477.1:0-2200 GCA_964230235.1 Myxococcota bacterium | reverse complement strand
CTTTGGCGCGATGTGGGCGTTCTGGACGATCCGTCGCCGGCCCGCGTGCGCGAACGGCTCCAGCGACTGCCGCCGGCAAACACGCCCGACGATCTGCCGGTGCTGCGGCTGTTTTGCTTGTCGACCCTGGGCGCGTCGGATCGGGACGTGCTGGAGGCGTTGGCGCGCCACGTTCACCTTGTGCTCTATGCGCTGGCGCCGAGCCACCACTGGTGGGCCGACTTGCGCAACCAACGGGAGGCGGCGCGCGCCCTGGCGTTGGCGACCGATGCCGCCGAGCGGACGCGGATCTTGGACGAGCTCGGCAGCCAGAACGCGCTGCTGGCTCAACTCGGCGCGCCGAGCCGCGACCTGCAAGCGTGGGTCTACGCGCAAGAGTGCCACGAAGGCACCACCCCAGCGGCCGATCCGCAGCAACCCACCAGCGCCCTTGGCTGGCTGCAGCAGTGGGTGGACAGCGCAGGCACGATGGCCCTGCGCATGCCGACCGCGTTGGTCGGCGACGGCTCGCTGCGCGTGCTGCCGTGCTGGGGCGCGCTGCGGCAAGTCGAGGTGTTGCGCGACCACCTGCTTGGCTTGTTCCAGCAGCCCGGCGCGGACTTGGGGCCGCGCGACGTGCTGGTGATGACACCCAACGTCGAGCAATTCGCGCCACTGGTCGCGGCGGTGTTCGCGCGCACGGGCCAGGGGCGGGCAGCAGACGGCAGCTCAGTCAGTCTGCCGGCCATCCCGGTGCACATTGCCGACCTCGGCTTGCGGCGGACCAATCCGGTCGCGGAGGCCCTGCTCGCCGCGCTGGCCCTGTGCGCCGGTCGGGTGTCGGCGCCGCAGCTCGTCGACTTGCTGGGCCTGGAAGCGGTGCAGACGCGACTTGGCTTGACCAGCGACGACGTGGCGGATTTGCGCAACCTGGTCGAAGAATCGGGCATGCGCTGGGCCTTTGATGCCGCCGACCGCCTGGCCGCCGACCAGCCGGCGCTGGACAACAACACCCTCGATTTTGGCCTGGAACGGCTGGCATGCGGCGTGCTGATGGCCCCCTTGCCGCCGGGTGATGTGGCAAGGATAGGCGAGCGCGATGTGGTGCCGTGGCCAGTGGAATCGCCGGAGCGCGCGCGACGGGTGGCGGCGTTGGCCCGCGTGCTGCGCTGCTTGCGCGCGGCAAGGCTGCGCCAAAGCGAGCAGACCACTGGGCGTTCTGTCTCGCAGTGGCGGGCCGAATGCGCGACGCTGATCGGCGAGCTGACCGCCACGAGCGCGGCCGCGGGTTGGCTGAGCGCTGAAGTCCACGCTGCGCTGGATGGATTCCAAACGGAAGCCGGTCAATGGCAGGGACAGCTCACTCTCGGCGCGCTGACCCGTGCGTTGGCGGACCGCTTTGACATCACGGTCCGCGGCGACCGGCCAATCACCGGCGCGGTGACGGTGTGCGCGCTGCAGCCGATGCGCAGCGTGCCGTTCCGGGTCATCGCGTTGCTCGGAATGGACGATGGCGCGTTTCCGGTGGCCGGGACGCCCCGCGCCTGGGATCCGTTTGCCCACCCGCGGCCGGGCGAACTCGACGGCCGGGTGGTTCAGCGGCACCTCCTTTTGGAGACGCTTTTGGCAGCGCGCGAGCAGCTGTGGCTGTTCTACACCGGCCACGGCGACCGGCCAGAAGACCAGCGCCCGGCGGCGGTTCCGGTCGAAGAGCTTGTGGATACGCTGGCCCACCTGGCGGGCAGTGACCGCGAGGCGTGGCTCACGTCGACCTCGCTGCAGCCGTGGGATCCCGCGGCGTTCACCGAAAGGACTGCGCCATTTGACCAGGGCCTGGCCGACGCAGCGAACCGCTTGACCGCAGCGGTGCAAAGCGAGCACCCGCTCGCCCCCCTGGGGCTGGCAGCGACGATCGCGGCGAATTGTCCACCAGAAGAGGTGCCGCCAGCGAGCGTTGGCCTTGCCGACCTGGCCGATGGGCTGGCGGCACCGCAGCGCCTGTTCTTGAGCCAGCGGCTTGCCATCACGCTACCGCGCGACCGCGAGCCGTTGCCGGACCGCGAGCCGCTGGAGCTGGACAGCCTGGACACCTGGCGGGTCCGCGACCTGCTGTTGGGTGACCAGGGCTTGCAGGCCGGCGAGCCGGTGGCCGCGGTGGCGAGCCGGGTCACGCGGCTTCGGGCCGCCGAGGGGCAGTTGCCACTGGCGGCGGGCGGCAGCG
>CAXRHS010000476.1:0-5479 GCA_964230235.1 Myxococcota bacterium | reverse complement strand
CCCCGTAGACCAGTTCCAGCACGGTGCGCTCGAGCGCATCGAGCGTCGGTTCGGCGTGCACCAGCGCCTGCTTGAGCGCCATCTTGATGGTCAGGCTGCCGCTGGCCACGAGATCTGCGCTGACCACCGGGCGCGCATTGTTGTGCGCGAAGCCGTCGCGGCGCACCAGGTCGATGGTGCTACCAACCATGCGCGGATAGGCAAACGTCGACATGCTCCCGCGCGCCGGGTCATGGCGGTCGCGCAGTTCGGTCCAGGTCAATAGCGCCTGACTGCGGGCGTCGTCGCGGCGGTGGGTTGGCACCTTTCGGGCGATCGCCGCAGCCAGACGCAGCGCGATCGCCAGATCGGCGTCGGTCGGCGCAGCAGCTGGCTTTCTGCTAGGTGGGGCAAAAGCGGCTTGGGCGATCATGGTGACCTCGGCAACGGTGGCGCCACACAAAGCGCTGCGCCGAGCGGGGCGCAGGCGGCCTGCCTGTTGTGCAAGGAGCGTGCCAGCGCGCTGTTTGCCCGACAAGGTGTGTTGGTTTGCGGGGTTCAGTTGGCGGGCGCAAAGTTGACGCGCCCTCCAGTTGGGGTCAGGTGGCCCCGGTGCGCGCGGCCGCCAGCGCCTCGCGCGCAAGCTGCACCAGCAGCGGGCGGCTGTCGCTCAAGCGGTGGTCGTCGTCGACCTCGACCAGGCGCAGGCGATGGCGCGCGGCAAAGGCGCGCGACCAGTCGATCGCCACCACATCGTCCTGCCGAGCGTGCAAAAGCACCGTGTGCGCCGGCACATGGGCAATCGCCGCCACTTGCGGCCAGCGGTCGTCCATCAGCGCTGGAGCGCACAAGACGCAAGCTGCCACCCGGTCGGGGTAGCGATCGGCGTACAGCGCGGCGACCAGGCCGCCAAAGCTCGAGCCCACCAGCACCAGCGGACCCCGATCCGCCAGTGCGCGCTCGGCAATTGCCATGCGGGCGTCCAGCTCGAAAACACCTTCAAAATCAGGGGCGAACACCGTCGGTTCCAGCTCGCGCAGCGCCTGGAACTTGCCCCCATGCGGGCCCGACTCCAGGCCGTGCAAGAACACCAATTGCGGCAGCAATGTCTGGGGCACGCGGGACTCCTCGGCCAACTTGCGGCCCTGATGGCCAATGGCAATCGCTATGCACCCGGATCGGCGGGTCAACCCGCAACCACCGCGCTTTCAACCCGGCAGGCAGGCACTGGACGTCCCAAGCCAAGCGAGTCGCGTGCTTGCCAGCGCTTACAGCCGATCCACGCCGCCTGCCGCCCTGGCGACCGGTGCCAGATTGGCCTTGGCGGGTCGGCGCGCCAAGGTCGAACCGGCCAGGGTGGCGAGCGCAGTGCTCACCGCTGCGGCGGTCGCCCCGCCCAGGTTCATGGCATCGAGGTCCTGGCGGGCCGACTGGGCGTCCAGCGTGCCTTCGTGCAGCCCGATGGTCTGCGCAATCAGCGCGCAAATGCCGTGCGCGTCCGGCAGCACCAGCGCGCGGTCGCCAAGCAAGCCTTGCCACTGCTGCAAGATCTCCGGCTCTTTGCCGTGGTAGCCTTCGGTGACCACGATGTGGAACACCTCCCAGCTCTGGGCGGCCTTGGCGATGGCGTCCTTGGCCTTGCAGTCCTTTTCGGCGCTGTCGCCAAACACCTTCTTGAGCTGGTCGCGCGGCAGGTCCCAGGTCATCTCGTCGCCCATCGTGAACAGGTAGCCCTTCTTGGCGCGCTTTTCCCAGGCATCGGTGCGGGTATGGTGGGCCGCGAACCAGTGCGCCAGGGCATACGACTCGTGGCGCTGGCCGCCGCCGCCGCCTTCAATCCAAATGCGGGTCAGCCACATGTCCATTTCCAGACCGGACTCGAACTGACCGACCTGAAACGGGCCGCCGTCGGTGTAGGCATCGCCGATCGCCGCAAAAAGAACCTGCGGATCTGCGACGTAGCCGCGATCGACCAGCATCCGCATCAAGCCGCCCAGCTCTTCGCGCGCAAAACGCTCGGGGATGGTGCCCATCGACCCGGTGACGTCAAAGGCGACGATGACCGGCACGCTGTCCGGGTGCTGCGGCGAGTCGCAGCTTTCGCGAAAGCGCATGCCGTGCGGGTTCATGGTCGGGTCGACCTGGCGGTTGCCAAAGATCTGGTCGCGGGTTTGGGTGGTGCGCGCGCTCGACAGTTGGCTGTAGGCGTCGTCGCTCCAGTTGGTATAGCCCATGGTGTACTCCAATCGGCCGCAGTGGGCCGGTGCAACTCAGACGGATGGCATCGCAAACGGGTGGAACTTGCGCGGGCCGTAGGCGCGGCGCTGGGCCATCTTCCAGCGCTCCCAGACGTCGAACGCGTCGGCAAAGCGGTCGGCGGGCCGCTCCAGCCGACAGCCGCGCAAAATCTCGTTCATGCCTTCTGGGATCGGCATGGCGTTGGCATCGCCAAGGTCCAGCGGGCGCTTGCCGGTCCACAAGTCTACCCCTGCGGTCTGCGCTAGCGTGGTCGCTGCCAGAAAAAGGTCCAGGCGCGGCGACGCCGCTGCGCGCTGAAACACTTCTTGTGGATAGCGGCTCTTTTGCGAACTGGGCACGGCGCGCAGGTGTGGACCGTCGGGGTAGCGCCAGTCGCACACGGCGTAGCACCAATCGATCACCATCGCGCCGTGGGTCACCGGGTGGACGAGCACATGGTCGGGCAGCACGGCGCCGTGGATCACGCCTTGGCGGTGCAGCCACGCCAGGAACTCGAAAACCCGGTTGCCCATCCAGGATACCGTGCGGCCATCCACGCCTTTGCCAAACGCACGCTGCACATCTGCAAGCGACACGTAGTCGGCGGCGAGCGACAGCAGGTTGGCGCGCCGGCCGTCCTGCAAATCCAGCACGCCGCGCAGCCGCGGAACGTAACGGCAGAACACCTCGACCTGTTCCTGCGGCCGCGACCACAGGTGGTTGAGCACCCGTGCCTCGTTGTCGAGCAGGTCATTGTTGGCGGCGTCGCGCACGACCTTGAGCACCAGTTCGTCGTCGGCGCTGCCGTCCTCGTCGACCACCACAAAAAGGTCGCAGATGTCGCCGCCGGCCAGTTCGCGCACCACCGCGTAGTCGCGGCGGCCAACCTGCACCGACTGGCCGCCGTGGCGGGCAGACCGGCGCAACTGCCGTTCGGCGAGGTCGCGCCACGCGGTCAAGGTCTGAAACGCTTCTGTCGCCAGCTCAGTCAGGTCGACGCTGTGGACGAAGCGATCGGGGTGGACCTTGCCCGCCCAGGTTCGGAACGCGGCCGCCAGCGCTTCCAACCGCGCGTCGAGGTCGGTGCCGGCCAGCGGACCAAACACATCGGTCGGCCGGCGGGCTGTGCGCAGCGAGGTGGCATGGGCGTGCAGTTCTTCGTGCAGCGACATGGGCGATTTCAGCGCGAAGGCGCGGCTGTCAAGGGTAGGCGGATCGGCCGAGGGCGGCAACTGCGGACCGGCTGTGAAAAAAGATGCAGGCCGCCTCCGCAATTCACCGCAGCCAGCTGCGCTTTTGGCCTGTCGCGCTGCCGTCTGCTAGGCTGACCCTGGAGCGCCCGCCCCACCCATGCGGGCGCCTGCAGGCTGCGCGCGTCCCCGGCGGCGGCCGCTGGAGCCCCGACCGATGACCACCCTGGACACGATTTTGGCGCGCGGCATGGTCGCCGTGGTCGCCGTTTTCGCCATCGCTGCCTGTGAAGAAGGCGACGCCGGCACCTTGACCGGAACCAGCAACGCCGACGCCATCGGCGCAGAACTGGGGGTGGGCAACGCGGACGCCGCGGACGCTGCGCCCCAAACCGTCGATGTGGCCGCCGACAGCGCGCCCGAAGAGACAGCGGACGCCGAACCACCGTCCGACGTCGCGGCTGAGGTTGCAACAGAGACCGTCGCCGAAGTTGCCGATATCGCGCCAGACACGGTCGCCGAAACGGTCGCGGAGGTCAGCGCACCGGACATCAAACCCGAAACGACCGACCCTTGCGCGGCCAAGCTCGCGCAGTTCACCAAGCTCAAAGACAGCGCGACAACATGCAAAGAGTTCTATGAGTGTCACAAGTTGGCGACCGCCAGCGCCAACTGTACCGACTGCTCGCTGTGGCACAGCGGCCTGTCGATCGACACCCAGAACCTCAACGACTACACCCCAGAGTGGAAGAAATCGGGCTGCGCCAAGGCCTGCGGCGGTCCGTGCACGGACACCGTCGCCAACGTCGGCGTGTGTACGGCCGGCAAGTGCGAGACCAAGGCGATGACGTGCAAAGAACTGGACGACGCAGCCGCCAAGGCGCTGGCCACCGGCGCCAAATGCGCGGCCGATGCCGACTGCAAGTTCAAGGTGTCCAACACGTTGGGCTGCGGCTGTCCCACGTTTGTCAACAGCGCGACCATGGGGCCAGGCAAGCCGCTTTTCCTGTACATGATGATGCTGGTCAAGGCCTACAAAGCCAAGGCCTGCACCAGCGAAGTGACCTGCGCGTGCCCCGACCCGCAGTCGGCCAAGTGCGTGGCCGGCGTGTGCATCGCCCAATAGACTGAGTTCGGTCGCGCGGCGCGTTCACCGCGGTTCGCGGCCGCGATTGCCTTTCGCCGGCTGCCGTGGCACCTTTGCCCTACCCGCAGTAGTCGCGCCCTGGCGCGCCCCGCCGGACGACGCCCATGGCCGCACCTGACCCCAATCAGCGTTTTTGTCCTGCGTGCGGCGCGTACACGCCCACGCAAACCTGCCCCACCGACGGCACGTTCACGGTGGTGCTCAAGAAATATGCTGCAGGTATCGAGATTCGGCCAGGCGACATCGTCGGCGAGCGCTACAAGATCGTCAAACCGCTTGGCGAGGGTGGGTACTCATCGGTCTTTACCGGCCAGCACGTGATTACCGGTCAAGAGACCGCGATCAAGGTGCTCAAAGCATCGTGGCCCGGCCCCGACGAGCAGGCGGTGCGGCGCTTCTACCGCGAAGCGCGGGTCACGGCCGGGCTGGCCCACCCGAACACCGTTCGCGTGTTCGACGTCGGCCAGACCGAAGCCGGCGCTTTCTGGCTCGCGATGGAGCTGCTGCACGGCGACAGCCTGGAGCAACTGCTGCAGACCCGCGCCAACGGCAAGCCGCCCGACCGGGTGGGCCCCGGCGAAGTGCTGACCCAAGCCGAGTGCATCGACTTTGCCGTTCCGGTGCTGCGCAGCCTGCACGAGGCCCACGGGCAGTTGCTGGTGCACCGCGACCTCAAGCCGGCCAACATCGTCTTGGCCAAAGTCGCCGGCGAGACCATCGTCAAGGTGCTCGACTTTGGCATCGCCCAGACCCGCGCGTCGACCCTGACCACCACCGGCATGGCGCTCGGCACGCCCGCGTACATGAGCCCCGAGCAGTGCCAGGGCATGGAATTGGACGGCCGCAGCGACTTGTACTCGCTGGGAATCGTGCTGTGGCGGTGTGTGACCGGCGACGTGCCGTTTGCCGCCGACTCCACCGCCGT
>CAXRHS010000475.1:0-5600 GCA_964230235.1 Myxococcota bacterium | reverse complement strand
GATGGACGGGCCCGACCGCGACGCCAACACCCGCGCGGCCATCGCATGGTGCTGCGCGAACCCGCGCTGGCGACTGTCGGTGCAGGTGCACAAGGTCATCGGGATCGCCTGACCGGCGCGCACGCAACAGCAACAGCGTTCAGACCAGCAAAAGAAATCGGGCTTTCGCCGCCTCCAGGCGGCAGCGCCAATACCCGGGCGGACGGGCTGTTGTGCAGCAGTCGCGCAGGGCAGTTCCGATAGGGGCCCGTGTGAAAACAAGTCGATCGACAAGAGCGCGGATCGGAGCGGATCGGCGAGTTGACTTGCAAAGTCGAGAGCTTGCGAGAAACCGGGCGAGCAATGGACCCACGTAGGAAATCGAGTAGATTCGGTGCGGGCCCTACGGCGCGGCCAGCGGCACTTCAAACTCGACCACGGCATTGAGCGCGCTGCTGTTGTCCATGGCGAGTCCGCGGGCCGTGCAACGACGCCCCGGCGCCGGCTTGTGGCCGGCCTTTTCGACTTCGTCCATGAATACTTGCAGGGCAGCCGGAATTTGCACCAGCGGCAGCTTGACCACCTTGCGCGCGACGCTGGCATCGGCCGGAAGCGGTTTGGTGTGCGGCTGCAACCCGGGCCCTTGCATCGCCAGATGGTTGACCGGCGTCAGCCACAGCTGCACGGCGCTGTCGAGCGGGGTGCCAATCGGGCCAAAAGCCTCGACCGCCTCGAACTGGCTCAACATCCAATAGCGATTGAAACCCTTGAGCACCTCGCCGATACGCGCGTCGAGCTTGGCGTGCGCGCCCACCTCGAACACCAGGCCGAGACCGCCCGGGCGCGCGCCCAAAGTCAGCGCCGTCTGCATCACAAAAGCCGGAGCTTTGGCCGGAACCTTGCCGCCACCTTCGACCGCGGAGAGGTGGACCAGCACATCTTCCACTGGGACGCCCTCCGGCTCTTCCACCTGGACGCGCAGACCCGAAGCGAGCACTGCACCGCCAAAAGGTCGCAGTTCGCTCAACGTCAGCTTGGTGCGACTTGGTAGCTGCGCCAGCTCGGGCGCTTCGGTGCCCTTGGTCTGCATGGCGATGTCGGCCCCCGTGATGCGGCGCTGGCGAATGTCGGTGTAGATCGCCGCCGTTTCGGCGCCGGCGCCGCCCCGCAGGTGCACCGCGTTGTGGAACTGGTCATTGAATTTGGCGACGCCGGCAGACTCGACCTTCCACGCCGGCTCGGCAAGCGCTTGCACCGTTTGCACACGGTGGAACCACAGCAGCGCGCGAATCAGCGTAACCGCCGGTCGGCCGCATGGCAGGACCAGGTCGCCGCGCTGCTGCCAGCACACGCCTGCGCGCCACCCGATGGCCACTGCGCTGTTGTCCGCCTTGAAAAGCGCCCCACCGTCGGCGTCCGCAACCAGCACGCCCGCGTCTTGTAAGCCACCGCTCAACACCAACCGCCAGGTCGCGGTGCGCAGCGGCTTGAGGGCCTTGTCCCCGCCATGGGTCTCGACGGCCCAGCCCCACAGCTTGGGTACTTCAGTGGCGTCCTTGAGATAGAATTCCGCCAGCGGACCGCCCAGCACGTATTCTTCGGCCGTCATGGTCGCGGCCGGCGCGGCGGCGATGACGGTCCAGCCCTGCGGCAGTGCAACCGCGCTGGGATCGCCAGGCAGTGGCGCGCTGTCCGGCCGAGCGTGCGGCTGCTGCGGCCCCGGAGGATTGGGCGGCAATTGTTGGCGCGTCCACCACAACGCACCCGCCGCCACGGCCAAGACGGCCACCAAGCCGAGCGCGAAAACCCAGTTTGATTTCATGGTTCTCCGCGGCCGGTTGGGGATCCGCGCCGCGCGCCAACCATGCGGCAAAGCGGGCCGGATTGCAACCATCGCGCAGGGCGTGCCGCACATTCCCGCTGGTGGACCGGGCCGACCGGTTTCCGCCTAGCAGGGGCAGATTTCTTCTTGCGGAGTCGCGATTGCTGGCAAAAGGTCCGGCCTGCGGTCACCGTCGATGTCCGCGGTGCCCGCGTCGCCGCCATCCAGACCCCGAATGAGGCGCGCCCGGCCTGGCCTGCTCGCGTCGCCGGCAGCGTGCCAAAGGCTCTGGTGCCAGCCAAAGAACTCCAGCTCGCCGCCGCACGGCTCTGTCTCGGTGCGCAACACAACCTTGATCCACAGGTCGCCGCCGTCGCGCAACAGCGTCACGGTCAAGCGATCGCCCAGCTCGCCTAGCCCGTCGGCAGTCGTCGGCGCGGCAAAGCCAAACCACTCCGGCGCCAGGTCGGTTGGCTGGCAGGGGGTGCGACCCGCCACGGTCGGCGTCGCGCACTCGCCGGCATAGGCAGCGTAGGCCGACTGCTGGTCACGCCAACTCGGCAGGCCGCGCAGCGACGGCAACAACCGGGCCAGCCACTTGCGCTGCAGTGCCGGCGACAGCTCGATCGATTCAAAGGTACGCGCCATCGGCAACCGCGCGCTGCGCCACGCGGTCACTGCGCGCGCGGGGCAACCTGGAGCGACCGCAAGGTCGAGGACGAGGTGGCGCTCGCCGCGCGCCCAGATGTGCGCCAACCAGGACTGCGACTGGTCGCCGTCCGCGGCCGGGTCGTCGCTGCTGTACGGGTGCAACCATGCCACCAGCCGCAGACCTTGTACACTGGCCAGGCATGCCGAACGCGGCCCCTGGACGGACACCAGTGGGTGGTCGAGCAGGTCGCGCCATTCGCTCGGCAACTTCGCCGGATCGACGCGCCGGCTGACGGCGTGCCAGGCGTCGTAGTAGTAGTAGCCCTCGCGGGTCGGCCGGGCCCGGTGCTCCCACCGCAGGTTTGCCGTAGCCGCCGCCTCGAAGACGGTCGCGTCCACATCCGGCACGAACACGCGGCCTTCTGTCACCGGTAGCCAACGCAGCCGGTCATCGACCGCGGGGCGCGCAAGGCACTGAATGCCGTGCAGCAGTTCCGCGCGCGCCCCGGCAGCGCGCCCGACCACCGCCGAGGTGAACGAGCCAATGGCCTCGGGAGCCCCTTTGAGCGCGAGGTCAGCTGCGCGGTCGCGCTCCTGGTGCCAGATGATCGCCCAGGTCGCTGGCTCTGAGGCGTCCTCGTCGACATCCAAGCCGGCGTCGACGTCCGCGTTGCCGCGGCGGAGCAGCGCCGGTCCGGTCGCGCTGCGGGGCGCGCGCATGGCCGTGCCGAGCGTTTGCTGCCCATCCGAAACCTGGTCGCCACCAGCATCTGCCTCGCGCGCAAACTCCTCTTGCACAGCCGCGACACAGCCCGTCAAGACCACCGTCGCCGCTGCGGCCATCCAAGAGCCGATCGCATTGCGCCAATTCCGTTCCATTTGTCGCCTCGCTTCGTCGTCAGGCGGCGTTGTGCCGCGCCCAGGCACCGGTGCAAGGGCCATGCCAGCGTTGACGAGGATTTAATGTGCGCAATTTTCGGGGCTTGAACAGAACCCGCCTTCAAAGCAGATGCAATTCGTAGATTAGAGACGCATTTTCAATCTCCGTTCCAAGATGTCCAAAAACGACGAACGCCGCCCCGATCCCCTGCGAGGATCGAAGCGGCGTCCGCCGCGATAGCCGAAGGAGACGCGCTACGGAGCCGCGCGCACCGCGACGTTGTCGATGAACACGCCGGCACCGCTGTTGGTGATGCAGTCCGAGGAGTCAAACTCGAAGGTGATGGTAATTGCCTTGCCGGCATACGCCGACAAGTCGAGCTTGACCGGGGCCCACTTCTTGAGGAAGTCGGCCTTGTTCAACGGGAACACCTTGGAAGTCTTGGCCACAACATCGTTGACGATGACGTTGACCTTGTCCACGGTGGTCAGGCTCTCGACGTCGGCATGGGCCTGGAACAACAGCCACACCTTGTGGCCAACCGGCGGCGTCTGCACGGTGAACTGCGGGCTGGTCGCCTTGCCGCTCGCCTTGGTGGCGTTGGGCGCGCATGCGAAGTCAAACTTGCCAAGGGTATTGGCCTTGGCGTTGTTGAAGTTCAGCGAGCAGTCAGCGCTGTAGGCCTTGACGTCGCCCACAGCATCGACGGCCCAGCCAGGGCCTGCGCCATTGGCCAGCGTCCACGCGGCGGCGTTCGCACACAGCACCATGTCCGCGAAAGACGGCGCCTGCAGCGTGCTCAGGTTCAGCTCGTCGACGGCCCAACCCTTGCCGGTGTTGTTGACGTCATCTTTGGAGTCAAACGAGAACAGAACCCGGAACTTCTTGCCCTTGAGCGCCGACAGGTCCACCCAATTCCAGCGCCAGCCGCCCATGACCGACGCGGTATTGGCAAACGAGGCAGAGACCGGCAGGGTCACAAAGGCGTCACCAGAGACCTGGACGGTGCGCACGTCGACGCCGGCAAAGACTTCAACGCTAACCCATTCTTTCCAAACCAAGGTCACCGGGCCGGCCGAGACGGCTTCCAAGTTGACGACGGGCGACAAGGCCAGGCCCTTGACGACGCCCTTGAAGTCGACGCCGTTGTTGAAGTTGAGGGTCGTGGCGGTCAGCGTGCTCGGCGAAGCCATCGGAATCGCCGGCGTGCTGTCGATGGCCCATTGCGAGCCAGCAGTCGGGGCAGAGAACTGCCAACCGTTGACATTGCTGTCGAAGCCCTCGTCGTAACCGGTGCTGCCAGCAACCCAGTTGACCACAGGTCCCAGGTAGATGTTGATGTCGTCCACAAACCAGCCCTTGCCGGTATTGTTGACCCCATCGACGGAGTCGAAGCGGAAGCGAACCTGGAACTTCTTGCCAATCAAGGCCTTGATGTCGATGGTCTCCAGCGACCACGCCAATTTGGCCTTGCTGTTGTCGAGCTTTGCAGTCTGCGCGATGGTCTGGAAGCCGTCGACCGAGAACTCGACGAAGCGGTTGTCGAAAGTGGTGCTGTCTTCAACGCCGTTCCAGCTGTAGAACACGAACGTCAGGAAGGTGCCCTTGACGGTCGTGGCATCGACGAAGAACTTGCCAGTCGAAGTCGCCTTGACCTGGCTCGCGACCGGATCGGCATAGTCCGTGCCGTTGTTGAGGTTGAGCGAACCCTGACCAGTCAGCTTGCCAGGCGCAGCCGGCGTCGCGTCGGCCATCCACTTGACCGTCAGGCTGTTCGACTTGCCGGTCCACAACAGGTCGCCGTTGTCGAGCGGCCAGAAGCGCGGAACGCTCAGCGACGCGCACACGTTGACGTCGGTCGTCAGGGTGTACTTGCACTGCCCGGTGGCCTTGTCGCAAACGTCCAGGCTGCAGGGGTTGCCGTCGTCGCAGTCGATGGCCTTGCCGGGCACGCATTTGGCCGCCGCGCACTTGTCGCCGGGCGTGCACTTGTCGAGGTCGTCGCAGTCCGCGGTGTTGTTGGTCACGTTGCACTTGTCCGCGGCCTCGTCGCAGGTGTCGGTGGTGCACACATTGCCGTCGTTGCACTTCGGCACCGCGTTGCTGCACTTGCCGTCCTTGCAGGCGTCCTTGTCGGTGCAGAAAAGCCCGTCGTTGCAAGCCACGGTGTTGTTGGTCGCCGTGCAGCCCTTGGCCAGGTCACACTTGTCGTCCGTGCACGGAGTGAGGTCGTCGCACTTGAGCGGCATCGAACCCACGCACTTGCCG
>CAXRHS010000474.1:0-2606 GCA_964230235.1 Myxococcota bacterium | reverse complement strand
CCGACCCACACGCGGTGACGCATGCCTCGACCGTTAGCGGTTTGCACGGGTAGTTGAAGCCGGTCTTGGCGTCTGCGGCATCCGATGTGGCCTGGCTGGCGTCGTCGCCCGCGCCATCTGGATCCACATCGGGTTGGCCAGTGTCTGCGCCGGCATCCACGTCCGCCCAGCCATCGCCTGCGCTGGCGTCCAGCGGCGCGACGCCAAAGGCATCGGAACCGGTCTGCGCATCGGCTGGGGCGCCGGGCTGACCCGCCTGTGGATCGCTGCACGCCACCAGCGCACAGGCCAGCAGCGCACTGGCCAGCAGCGCATTGGCCAACTGCGCACCTTTCAAGGCGTACATGGCGCCACCTCGATAACACTGTTGCTGCCGCCGAAACCGTCGGGCACCTGGTTGGGGTTCGACGCGTCGGCCATCCACTTGCCGTCGACCACGAACTTGTACTGGTAGACGCCGGCCGCGAGCTTCTTTTCGGTCGACCAGGTGCCGTCGCCGTCGGGGTCGAGCATCGGATCGGCGTTGCCCGCCGTGTTGCCCCAGTCATTGAAGGAGCCACTGAGCAAGACACTTTTGGCCGAGGTACCGGCGGCAATCGCAAACTGCAGCGGCGCGCATGCCGAGTTGGGCTTGAGCGGCGGCGCCTGCACCGGGTTGACGGTAATCGCCAGCGCAGCCGTCGCCGTCAGTCCGCCGGTGTCGGTGGCGGTCAGCGTCACGGTTTCGGTTCCAGACCAGGTGGTTGGGGCGGCCACGTGCAGCTGGTGGCTGTTGGCCTTGTCTTGCAGACCGACGTGCTGCGCGCTCCAGCTGACGGTCACCGCCGTGTCATCATCCTCGACGTCGAAAAGCAGCGGGTTGAGGTCCACCTGCGCAGTCGTGCCTTGGTCGAGCGCAAGGCCGGCCAGCGGCTTCCACTGGGGCGCGGTGTTGGCGGTCGCCGTATCCGCGGTCAGCGCCTCGCCGCCGAGATCACTTGGACTGTCGGTGTCGGAGTCGGCGGCTAATCCGCCATCGCCGTCGCCGCTGCCCGTCTTGCCATCGGCCTTGGCCGCGACATCGGGTCCCGCGCCGGTGGGCAGGCCAGGGTCGGCGGTTGGCGCGGGATTGCCGCACGCAGACAAGGCAACTACCCAAAGCACAAGCGCAAGGGCGCAGTGGGCGACGCGGCGCGCGCGGCGTAGAGGTTCGGGCACGGCCACCTCCGCGACGCGGGGGCGCCGCGGCCGGCATGGTGGTCGCGGTCAATGGGGCTGTCAACGCGGCGGGGGTGTTGGCGCGGGTGGCGAAGCATCGCGCCCCGACCTTGACGCCCCGACCGCCAAGCGCAATCCTGCCCGTGCGCCGGCCACCGGTCTGGCGCGGAGGAACCATGTCGCGACTGTTACCCATACCCGCCTTATTGCTCGCGGTGGCAACCACCGCCCTGTTGGCGACCGCCACCCTGGTCCGCCCGGTCGCCGCCGTGCCGACCGCGCTGACCGCCGAAGGGGCCATCCTCTCCAACGCCGGCGCGGTGGTCGACGGCGACTATGCGCTGACCTTTCGCTTGTACCCGACCCAAACCGGCGGCACCGCGGTGTGGGAAGAAGGGCCGCTGGTCGTGACCGTCGCGGGCGGCCGCTTCACGCTCGGTCTGGGCGCCAAGGTGCCGATTCCGCAAGTCGTGTTGTCGCAAACGGCCAATCCGTGGTTGGGGATCAGCGTCGGCAATGACCCGGAGCTGCCGCGCACCCCTTTGCGCTCGGTGGTGTTCGCACTGCGGGCCGCGGCGGCCGAGACGTTGGAGTGTTCCGGTTGCGTGACCGCCGCACACCTCGACCCCAAGGTCCTGCAACCTTACGCCAAGCTCGCAGACCTGCAGAAGATCGAACTGACCGAGTACGCCAAGCTGAGCGATCTGGCCAAAATCGACCTGAGTCCGTACGCCAAGGCCGCCGAACTGGCCAAAGTCGCGCAGACCGGCCAATACGCGGACTTGCTCAATCCGCCCAAGCTGGCCGACGTGGCCAAGACTGGCGCCTACGGTGACCTCGCCGGACTGCCGGTGCTGGCCAAGACCGGGGCTTCGTGCGGCACCGGGCTGGTGGTCAAGGGCATCAAGGCCGACGGCAGCCTGGACTGCGTGACCACGGCGCTGGATGCCAGTGCGCTGCCGGCCAATGGCCTCGCGGCGATCAGCAATGGCCTGCTGACCAACGTGTTCAAAGATGTCTTTGCCATCGGCAAGGCGGTCGATATCCCCGATGCGAGCCTCAAGGGCGTCGCGGCGCAAGTCACGGTGGGCGACATCGGCAAGGCGCAGGCGCTGACGGTGTCTATCGAGCTTGCGACCAGCAGCACCGGGCAGATCCAGGTCACCTTGAGCGATCCCGCTGGCGCGGTGTATGTGCTGCACGACAAGTCGGGCACCGCAACTGCGCTCAAAGCCACCTATCCCAAACCCAATGCCACCGTCTCCGGCGACCTGACCGCATGGGTCGGCAAGAATCCGGCCGGCACCTGGACCCTGCAAGTCGTCGACACCCAGCCGGGCAAGGACGCCAACGACGGTCAAATCAAGGCGTTTTCGGTCCAGGTCGAGTACGTGTCCGACAAGAAAGTG
>CAXRHS010000473.1:0-3263 GCA_964230235.1 Myxococcota bacterium | reverse complement strand
GGCCAACGGCCAACCGTCGACGAGATCGGCGCGCCGCGCGGCAACGACGAGGGTCTGCGCATCTTGCAGCAGCGACGACAGGTCGGCGACGACGGACAACTGAGGCATCGGGGACTCCGCGGGGCGGCAAGGGACTGCGCGACGCCGCAAACGCAGAACGGGGCGCGAATTCGCCTGCGAGCGGGCCGCCTGGTCGTGGGGAATTGACCTGGACGGCGGACAGCGGGTTGGATTCCGGTGGACCTGAGGGGGATCGAACCCCTGACCTCCTCATTGCGAACGAGGCGCTCTCCCAGCTGAGCTACAGGCCCATGTTGTCAAAGGTGTTCCGCGCGCTGCCGCGAGTGGAAACGTTTTGGATGTGCGGCGCCCGCACGGTCGACCAAACTACGGGACAGGCCCGCGGCCGACCGGTGCCCAGGGTCGGAATTGAACCAACGACACGTGGATTTTCAGTCCACTGCTCTACCAACTGAGCTACCTGGGCGTTGAGGCGATGTACGGCGACCGGCCCGCCGCGTGCGGCGAAGCGAGTGGCGGAGGCAGGCGACGGTGACCCCAAGGATCATCGGCGCGGCCACCGCGACCTGGGTCGACCCGCACAGGGTCGCCGTTCGCGGCGGGGGCGAAAGTATCTTGCAACGCAAGTCGGCTGTCAAGGCGCGGTCGGGCTGGCCGCTGGGGCCGCGTCGACCGCCGGGGCGGCGCTGGGCGCGGGTGCCGATGATTCGGTTGCGGCCTTCGCCGGTTCGCCAAAGCGCCAGCAAACGTCCAAGTAGCCGCCAAACACCGAGATTTCGTAGTCGCCAGCTTTGCCGCAGAACGGACAGCCGTTGTTCTTGACCTCGTCTTCGCGCACGGTCGTCTTGCCAGTGCGGTAGGCGGCCGCCAGCGATACATCGAGGCTGTCCGAGATCTTGTAGCCAGCGCCGACCGTGAACGAGTGGGTCTCGGTCGGCGGCGTGCCAAACGCGGAGACGTATTTGGGTTGCGACGCGGCGCCGTCGAGCAGGTAGCCGGCCCGCAGTTCCAGGGCGTTGAGCGCATACGCAACACCGCCGCGAAGCGTGAAGTTATCGTTCCATTTCGCGATGTTCGGGATTGCCACCGGCACTTCGACGGGTTTGGCAGGGTCGCCAGAATCAAACAGGCCGGTGCCGTTGAGGGTGGTCGTGTCGTTGTCGCTCTGCTGGGTGTATTCGGCGTCGAACGCCAGGCGGAGGTCGGTCACGCCACGGTACTGGAAGCCAAAGCCGAATTTGGCCGGCAGCACGAAGGCGTACTTGATGTTCTTGCCCTTTGTGTTCTCGAGCGTGCCGGCGTCGGCGGTGACTTCGGTATCGGTGCGCGCCCGGTAGACCACGCCGGCCGAAAAATCCTTGTGCTTCCACTGCAGGCCGAGACGGAAACCCTCCATGTTGCTGCCCTTCATGTCCAGGTCAACGTTGCTGGGGTTGCCGATCGCGTCAGGGTTGCTGCGCTTGCGCTGGAATTGCGCGGTCGAGTAGCGCCACGCAGCACCGAACGACAGACCCTCCGCGAGCCGAATGGACACCGCTGGCGCGTAGTCGATGAACACCAACCGAGTGTAGTCAGAAACCTCAACTGTTTCCTTGCCCTTGTTTGCCGCATAGGTGTAGCGGCCGCCCGCGCTGGCCACTGGATAGACCGACAAGCCGACTGCGAGTCGATCCAGCACCCGGTAACCTGCTGCGACCAGAAATGCCGGCGATAATGCCGTCTCGGACCAGATATTCTGGCCCGGCCGCGAGGTCTTGCCGTCGGCGCCCAGGACCGCGTGATCCGACGGGCTGCCGTGGATCTTTGCAATAATCGGCGAGAAGTTGCCGAGCACCGCGCCGCCCGCCACGCCGTCGAGGCCGGCCGGATTGTGAAAAATCGAACTCGGGTCGTTGACGTAGCCGATGGCGGTACCGCCCATGCCCATGTGGCGCGCGGAGTACAGCACTGGAGTGTCGTAGCCAGCTGCAAACGCCAAGGACGGCAGCAGTGTTGCTGCAAGGCAGCAGGAGAATGCACGAGCGGCTGGGTTCATGGCGGGATCTCCATCGCGTGCGGAACGGGTCCGGCGGGATGGCGATGATGCCACAGCCCGCTGCGGAGACAAACATCGGCAAAAAACGCCACGGCCGGCGGACCTGCCAGAGGTGCCGCCGGCCGTAAACGCGATTGTGCAGAAGGAGGCTTACTTTCCGGCCTTGCAGTCTTCCGACTTCTTGATGCAGCCGTACTTGTCGGCGCACTTGGTGCACGACTCTCCGCCCGGATCGGCGAGGCAACCGGAGGTGCTCGCCTCAGCGGAGTTGGCGACGCAGTTCTTGAACGTGCAATAGCCGCGAATACCGTAGCAGCCCCCGCAAACTTCGGTAATCGGATGCCCCTTGTCCTTGACCACGCAGGCACCGATTGCCGCTGCTGCGGACGCCTCGTCGGGCTTGGTGGTGTTGCTCAGCGTGCAGGCCTTGACGTCTCCGGCAAACTTGTCGGCTTTGGCCTTGTCTTCGCTCAGCGACTTGAGGTAGGCCTGATCGGTCGCGCCGGTGCAGCCCGCTCCAGCGGTCGCAGTCTCGGCCGTCGTGGTGCTGTCGCCGGTGGTTGTGGTGTCGCCGGTGGCTGTGGCGTCCGCCATCGTGGTGCCATCGGCTTTGGTGGTGGTGTCGGTCGCGGTCGCGGTGTCGCCGCCGGTCGTGCCGGTGTCGACCGTCGCGGCGGTGTCAGCGGTGCTGCCGGTGTCTGCGGTCGCAGTGTCGGTGGTGGTGCTGCCTCCGCCGCTGCTACCGCCGCTGGAGCCGCACGCGATCGCCGTGGAACCAAGGGTGGCGAGCGCGAGCAGGGTACAAATCTTGATGCTCAGCTTCATGGAAAGTCCTCGCGCCCTGCAGTGCCTGGCCCAATGGTAAAGGAGGCAGTTTTGCGAATGGGCGTAACAAGTTGCGCGCGGTCAGCATCGCGCCGACCCCATGCCGACGCACGCCCAACCGGGCGCAAGCGGCGGTATTGTAAAGGGCAACGTGCGGCTGTCAAGAAGGTTGCCGGTTTGCACGCGGCTTGGGCTTGCGCTCGCGTTCCGTCCGGGCAGCGCGCGCGGCCAGGGCGGCTTCGTCGTCGGTGGCCAGCAGACCGGCGATGCGCGATCCGACCAGGCGCGGCGCCGCGCGGGCCTCCAGCGCGTCGGCGATGACCTCCTGGTACACCTGCACCTGGCGGGAAAACGTCGCTTTCCAACTGTAGCGGGCCTGCGC
>CAXRHS010000472.1:0-3266 GCA_964230235.1 Myxococcota bacterium | reverse complement strand
GGCACCGTCGGATGAGCGCGCCGCCGCGGGCGAGGCATTCGTGCTGCGGCTGCGCATGCAACAAGACGGCGAGACCGCGGTGCCCGACGCGCTGCGCGGCCAGGTGGTGTACGACAACCGCCAGATCGACGATCAGGTGTTGCTCAAGTCCGATGGCCTGCCAACCTACCACCTGGCCAATGTGGTCGACGACCACTTGATGGGCATCACCCACGTCATCCGCGCCGAAGAGTGGCTGAACTCGACGCCCAAGCACCTCGCCCTTTACGAAGCGTTTGGCTGGCAGCCACCGGTGTTCATCCACATGCCGCTTTTGCGCAACGCCGACAAAAGCAAGATCAGCAAGCGCAAAAACCCGACCAGCCTGCAGTATTACGAGCGCAGCGGAATCTTGCCGGAGGCGATGCTGAACTTCCTGGCGCTCATGGGTTATTCCCGCAAGAACGACACAGGCGAAGACATCGAGAAGTTCAGTTTCGATGACTTTGTCGCCGACCTGGACCTGACGCGGATTTCGCTGGGTGGGCCGGTGTTCGACCTGGAAAAACTGCGCTGGATCAATGGACTGTACATCCGGTCCCTGACGCCGACGCAATTGGCCGAGCGCGCGGCGCAGTGGCACTTCCAAGATGAGCGCGCCGCCGAAATCGCCGCACTGGTGCAAGAGCGGGTGCCGGAACTCGGTGACTACATGCACCACGCCGGCCCGTTCTACCGCGGTAGCCTGGACTACGGCTGCAACGCCCGCTACTTGCTGGTGGGCTGCGCGTCCAAGAAAAAGAACGCCGTCCGGCTCTCGGTGGCCGCGTCACGGGCGTTCTTTGAGGGCGTGATTGCTGGCTTGGAAGCGCTGACCCAATGGTCGGCGCCAGAGATCGAGAGCGCCATTCGCGCCGCAATCGCGGCGACGCCTGCGTCCATCGGCGACGGCATGATGGCCGTGCGCGTCGCGGTGTGCGGTCGACCGGCATCGCCCCCCCTGTTTGAGTCGATCGCGGCCGTTGGTCGCGCGACGGTGCTGGTGCGGTTGCGCGAAGTGTGCAACCTCATCGCCGATCCGCGGCTTTTGCAAGACACCATCGCAGCGGCGCGGCAGGAGCTTGAAGCCACCGAGGCTGCCCTGGCCACCGCGCTTGCCGCGTCGGTCGCACCGCCCACAGCCCCTGCCGCCGCGAATCCCGCGGTCGGCGCGTGAGGTCTCCATGTCCTTTCCCGATTCATCGTCCGTTCAGCAAGCGCGCTCTTGGTTGTCGAGCGGTCAGGCGCCGGCGGCCCGCGCCCAAGAGGTCGCCCGCGCGCTGCTGGTCCGCGACGGCGCGCTGCCGCTCGGCAGCACCCGCATCGCGCTTGGGGCTGACTTGGAAATGGCCCTGCTGCTGGAGGCCGAGGCAAACACCAGCGCCGAGTTGGTCGCGCAGTTGGCCGAGCACGCAGCCGACAAGACCGTGGCCAAGCAAGCCAAGAAGGTCCTTTTCAAGCTCAAGCAGCGCGGCGTCGCCGTGCCGGAGCGCGCCCCGACACGTGCGCCCGTGACCTTGTCGGCGCGACCAGAGCCGCTGCCGAGCTACCTGAGCCCGGTCGCACCCGAAGGTGCGCAGATCGCGGTACTGGGCGGCTGGCGGTCGGGCGACGGGCCGCGCAGCATGATGGCGGTGTTCGACGACAACAATGGCCTGAGCAGCGTGTACGTGCTCAACAGCTTCAGCCGCACGCAGCAGAAGGAACTGGTCGGCCGGCTGCGCACCACGATGCCAGAAGTCTATGAGGTGCCTGCGGAATTGGCTGCGGGCCGGGTGCGGCACGCCATCGACCTGCTCGACACCAAGGCCGGACTGTGCGACGGCGACCTGGCCGAGGCGCGCCTGTGGGTGGCGCCCGTGGATCCGGTCGCTGAAGTGGGTTTCGACCTCGACCCGGCCGACGAGGCGCGCTACGAAGAATACCTTGCGGACTCGGGCGCACTGGTCGGGTGCGCGGTGTTTCACGACTATTTTGCGCCGCCGGCAAACTGGGTGCGCCAACACCTGCAGCAGCCTGGAGCCGGCGTGCAGGACCCGCAGTCTGCAGTCAACGCCATGCTCGACGCCGGTCTGGCGCGGTGGATTGAGGAATTCGGAGCGCTGTCGCTGGCGGGTCGCATGGAGTTCAACGCGTGGCTGCTCGCCAATTCAGGCCAACGAGACCATGCGATTCGTGCGCTGGCGTGCGCCCGTGCGCTGCGCGAAGGCCCGGATCGCTGGCCTGCAATCACCTTCGCGCGCAGACAACTGATGTTGGCGTCTGCCACCCTGGTCAGCGACCAGTTTGCCAACCGCGCCGACACGAGCCGCTCTGCGCCGGCAGGTGAACCATGAACGGGCGCGCCGTCTTCGCCGTCGATGCCTGCCGAACGCCCGTGGGTCGCTTCGGCGGCAAGCTCGCGTCGGTGCGGCCGGACGACCTGGCAGCGCTGGTCTTGCGCAAGCTCGCAGAGCGCAACCGGTTGGCGCCAGACGCCGTCGACGAAGTGGTGCTCGGCTGCGCAAACCAGGCCGGCGAAGACAACCGCAATGTTGCGCGGATGGCGGCGCTGCTGGCCGGGTTGGCGGATGGCGTTCCGGCGCACACGGTCAATCGCCT
This sequence comes from Myxococcota bacterium, assembly GCA_964230235.1. GTDB lineage: Bacteria > Myxococcota_A > UBA9042 > UBA9042 > UBA9042 > SXRM01. The sequence continues at coordinate 647 of CAXRHS010000472.1, read as the reverse complement.
GTGTGCCTCGGGCCTGGATGCCATTGCCGCGGGCGCGCGGTTGATCGCAGTGGGCGAAGCCGAAGTCGTGCTCGCAGGCGGCGTCGAGTCGATGTCGCGCGCGCCGTGGGCGGTGCCGAAACCGCACACGGAACCCCCACGCGGCAACAACGTGATGTACGACACCGCGCTTGGCTGGCGGTTTCCCAATCCCAAGCTTGAAGCGCGCTTTCCTTTGCAGCAGATGGGCGAGACCGCCGAAAACCTGGTCGACCGCTACCGAATCGGCCGCGCCGACCAGGATGCGTTTGCGGTCGAAAGCCATCGCCGCGCCCTTGCGGCACAGGCGGCCGGTCGGTTTGGCCGCGAGATGGTGCCCGTTGAGGTCAGCGCCGGCAAAGGCAGCGCCGTGGTGGACCAGGACGAACAGCCGCGCAGCGATTGCACGCTGGAAGCACTGGCCAAGCTGCGGCCGGCGTTTCGCAAAGACGGGTCGGTCACGGCGGGCAACTCGTCCTCGCTCAATGACGGCGCCGCCGCGGTGCTGTTGGCTTCCGAGTCCGCCGTGGTGGCCAACGGCTGGCAACCGCTGGCGCGGTTGGTCGGCAGCGCGACAGCCGGCGTCGACCCAACCGTGATGGGCATCGGCCCGGTGCCGGCGATCCGCA
>CAXRHS010000471.1:0-5097 GCA_964230235.1 Myxococcota bacterium | reverse complement strand
CTCGAATACGTCCAGAGCGGCCACGTCCGCTTCGATCTGCCCGAATTTCGGACCGGCGACATCGTCAAGGTGCACGGTCGCATCATCGAAGGCGAAAAAGAGCGCATCCAAGTCTACGAGGGCGTGGTGCTGCGCCGCGCCGGTTCGTCGACTTCGGCCACCTTCACTGTGCGCAAGATCAGCAACGGCGTCGGCGTCGAGCGCGTGTTTCCGGTGCATTCGCCGCGCATCCTCAAGGTCGAGGTGGTGTCGAGCGGCAAGGTCCGGCGCGCCCGCATCTACTACCTGCGCAACCTGCAGGGCAAGGCCGCCAAGCTCAAGAAGATTGGCGACGGCGTCGCCGGCTAGCCGCAGCACCTGTCGCTGCAAGGGATGCACGTGCCCGCCGCGTCGCGCGATCGATCCGGCGGGCACGCGCCTTTTTGGCCCTTCGGGCACGTAAGAAATCGACTCGATTTTCTACGTCGGCCCACTGCTTGCTTGGTGGGTCGCAAGCTCACGCCTTTGCAAGTCGACTCGCCGCTCCGCTCCGCGCTGGTGTCGAGCGAGTCGTTTCTTGCACGGGCCCTTCGCGGACCGCAGAGGCAACGTGGTACGCACGCTGCGCAGAATTAGACCGGGCGGCGCCGAGGGCCGTCTGAGCGTGCCAACCGGCGGGGGAGCCGGCCGATAGCGCCGGCGCAAGGCGCAAACCCGATCACGCCTGTCTTGGTGGTGCGGCAGCCGCCGCGCGGAGAATTTGCCATGAAACACATTGCCTTGTCATTGCAACGCGCACTGAGCCGACTGGCGGTGCATGGCGCGCTGGCTGTCGTTGCCGCTAGCCTGACCATGCCCGCGGGCGCAGCGCCGAAATCGCTGGCCGCCAAGGTGAGCAAAGCGGCCGCCAAGGCCGAAGCCATCGCGGGCCACCTGCGAATGGCGCAGTTGGCGTTGGATGCCAAAGAGTACAAGCTCGCCGCGGACGCCGCCCGCCGCGCGCTCAAGGAAGACGCCAAGCACCAGGAAGCGCGCAAGACCCTGGCGCTGGCGCTGGGCCGCGACGGTCAGCTCAAAGAGGCGCAGGCGCTCATCGAAGGGTTGGCCAAGGAACTGCCCGACGACGCCTGGGTGCAGCAGACCCGCATCGCCATCACCTTGGAGTCCGGCGACAAAGCCAAGGGACTGCAACTGCTCGAAGCCATGATCGAAAAGCCCGGTTCGCCCGCGATCGCGCGCTATTTCGCGGCGCGCATCCTGGACGAGAAGCGCAAGGCCGGCGACGTCACCGTGACCGCCAAGCAGCGCGCCTGGGTCGTCGCGTTCCTGGCGGACAAGTCCAGCTGGGGCGCCGAACAGGTCGACGATGCCGAGCGCATGCTGTTTGAGATCGATCTCGGCGAGCTCGGCACCAAGTACTGGCAGGCCCGAAACAACTACAACATCGCATTCAAGACGGGCGGCATGGAGTCAGTCCGGGCAATCGGCCAGGCCGAAAAGCTGCTGGGCGAAATCCTGCGCGCCAAGGCCGACCTGCAGTTGGCGCACAGCCTGCTCGGCATGTGCTATGCCACCGTCAAGTCGCGCAACTACAACCTGGAAAATGCGGCGGCCGAGCTCAAGCGCGCGCCGGACGTGGCGGACGCCCAGTTCGTGCTGGGTCGGGTGTACCGCGAGCTCGACAAGCTGGCCGAAGCGGCCGAGGCGTTTGAGAAAGCCATCAAGATCGAACCGCGCTTCGTCGAAGCCGGCTACCAGCTCGGCGTGGCGTACAAGCTGCTGAAGAACCGCGACAAAGCGGTCAATATCTTGGAGCAGGTGGTCCGACTCAAGCCCGAAAGCGCGGCGGCTGCCCGCGCGCTGGCCGAGCTGCAGGTGCTGGCGCCGCAATCGCAATTCGTGCTCGCCGCCAGCCGCCGCATCGACTCGCCGGGCGACGACAAGGTGTTCAATACCGAGCGCTACCGGGCCAGCATCGTGGCGCTTGAGCGGACCTGGATGGGCGGGATCGAAGAAGGCGCCGACGTGCTGTGGCTGGAGAAGATCATGCGCCGCATCATCGCCGCCAACGACTTGCCGGTGCGGGTGCCGTTTCGGGTCAAACTCGGCAAGACCCCGATGATCAACTGCTTTGCCGCGCCGCACGGCGACATCTACGTGACGCGCGGCTTCTTGCAGTACCTCAAGAAGATCTGGCCCAAAGTCGAGTTGGACGAGAACAACAGCTACATGGCCGGCGTCATGGCCCACGAAATGGTGCACGTCATCCGCAACCACGTGGTCAACCGCGAGAGCTTTCGCCAGGCCATCGCGCAGGCCGGTGCCGACCTGAATCCGGACCAGCTGCGGCTGACCACCCGCATGGGCGAGATCGAGGCCGACCGCGAAGGGCTGCTGTACATGCTGGCCGCTGGCTACAACCCCAACGCGATGGTCGAGTGGATGGAGCGCGCCGCCGCCGACCTGGGCGATCCGCCGCCGGCCGAAGACCACCCGACCTTTGACGAGCGCGTCAGTTTCTTGATGGATTTCTGGACCAACGAGGTGCGCTTTGCGTGGCAGGCGTTTGAGACGGGCACCGACGCACTGGAGCAGGCTGGCAAGCTGGAGACCAAGGATCTGCCCGGCGCACGCCGCGCCTACGACCTTGCGATCGTGGAACTGGACCGCTACACCCGCTACTTCCGCCAAAGCAAGGAGGCCTGGAACAACCTGGCGATCGCCCAGGCCAAGATCGGCGTGTTGGAGCAGGCGGACAAAAGCCCGCTCGCCAAGTGGTACACGCCGCTGTCGATCGAAAAGGTGGTCGCCCAGGCCCTGCCAAAGGTAGAGCGCAAGAAGCGCGGCGAAAAGACCGACATCGTGTTCCTGGAGCGCGCCAAAGAGAGCCTGCAACGCGCGCTGGAACTGGACGGCAACTACCACCGCGCGCTCATCAACCTGGCGGCGGTGCAGACGGGCTTGCGCGATTTCGTGGCTGCCAAAGCCACCCTGGCCAAGGCAGCTGAGGCAGGCGCGGACAAGGTGCTGGTCGCGATGCTGCAGGGCATCGTCGCCGCCGAGCAGGGCAGCTGGCCCGACGCGGTCGCGGCCTTCCAAGATGCCGTCAAGACCAGCGGCGAGCATCCGCGCGCGCTGTATTGCCTGGCGCTGGCGCTGCAAAACAAGGGCGACAAGGACAAGGCCAAAGAGACCTACGCCGCGTTCCTGGCCAAGGAAAACAAGGGCTCGCCCTGGGCAACTGCGGCGCTTGCGCAGGTGTCGGTGCTGAGCGCGACTACGCCCGCACCGTAGTCCTGGCCCATGGTCGAGCTACTGCGCACGGTTTCGCTGCGGCGGTTTGCCGAGCACCGCTTGCGCACGGCCATGACCGTGCTCGGGGTCGCCCTTGGGGTGGCGGTGCTGGTGGCGGTGGTGGCCACCAACAAAAGCATCCTCGCCAGCCTGCGCGAAACGCTGGGCCACGTCAGCGGCAAGGTCCACCTGGAAGTCAAAGGCGGCGACACCGGCTTGCCCGAGGCGGTGCTGGACCAGGTGCGCAAGCTGCCAGAAGTTGCCAACGCCGCGCTGGCGATTCAGCGCACGCTAGATCTGGCCGCGCGCAGCGACGGCAAGGCGACCGGACCGGACGATGGTGAGGCGCTGGCGGTGCTCGCCGTCAACTTTACCGAAGATCCCAGGGTGTTGCAGGCGATCTACGGCCTGAACCGCGACCAGATCGGCCAGCGCGACAAGGGGCCGGTTGCGGCGGCGCCGACCGGCGACGACTTCGACAACCCACTGGAGATGCTGGATCGACCGCGCCAGATCATTGTCAGCGACAAGTTGGCGGCCCGGCTGGGCAAGAACAAAGGCGAGACGCTGGCGTTGATGACCCGCGATGGCGAGCAGCCATTCACGATCTATGCAGTGACGCCGGCGACCGGGCCGCAAAAGGCCTTTGGCGGCAACCTGGCCGTGATGGACTACCTCGACGCCCAGGAGGTGTTCGGCTTGCAGGGCCGGGTCGATCGCATCGATGTGGCGCTTCGCGACGCCGAATCGCCAGGGGCGCTCGACCGCGCGGCCAAGGCGATTTCGAGCGCGCTCGGCGGCAAGTACGAGGTCGAGTCGCCATCGGCGCGCGCGGGTCGTCAGCAGCAGGTGCTGCGCACGTTCTCGATTTCGTTGACAGTCGGCGCAGGGGTGGCGCTGATGGTCGGCATGTTCCTCATCTACCACACGCTGTCGATCTCGGTGGCGCAGCGACGCAGCGAGATCGGCATCTTGCGGGCGACCGGCGCGACGCGGCGGCAGGTGGTGGCGCTGTTTACCCTGGAGGGCGCGGTGTACGGCGCCGTCGGGTCGGCGCTCGGCATCGGCCTGGGGCTCGGCCTGGCGCGCTTGATGATGCAGCAGGCCGCGTCTTCGCTATCGGACATCTACGTGCGGGTCCACACGGCAGAAGTCGCGATCGACGCCCAAACGCTGTGGCTGGCGGTCATGGGCGGCCTGCTGTCCGCGACGCTGGCCGCGCTGTGGCCCGCGTGGCGTGCGAGTTCGCTGTCTGCAGTCGAGACCATCCGCACCACCGCCTATGACCCGCACGGTGCACCAAGCCTGGCGTGGACGCAGCGCGAATGGACCGGTTTGGGCGCCTTGCTGCTGGTGCCGCTGGTGGCCAAGGGTCCGGTGGTGTTTGGCTTTCCGTGGTTTGGTTTTGTGGCGATGTTCTTTGTGCTGCTGGGCGCGACCCTGCTCGGCCGCTGGTGCGTGCTCGTGCTGCAGCATGGCACGACCGGCCTCGCCAGCGCCGCTTTTGGCATCGAAGGCCGATTGGCGGCCGACAACCTGGGCCGCGGCGCGTCCAAGGCGGCGGTCACGGTGGCGGCGCTGATGGTCGGCCTGTCAATGGTCATCGCCTCGTCCACACTGACCCACAGTTTCGTCCGCAGCATCGACCGGTGGGTCGAACAAGCGGTGCCCGCAGACCTTTTCGTGACCAGTAACGCCAAGCTGGGCGGCATCAAGAATCAGCCGCTCAAGCCCGAACTTGGCGATCAGATGGCGGCGATTCCAGGCGTAGCCGGGGTTGACAAAGTGCGGCTGCGCAACATCGACTTTCGCAACACCCAGATC
>CAXRHS010000470.1:0-10637 GCA_964230235.1 Myxococcota bacterium | reverse complement strand
GGTGGTCTTGCCGGCGCCATTGGGCCCCAAAAGGCCCACCACGCCGGGCTGCAGCTCGACCGAGCAATCCAGCAGCGCCACCCGCGAGCCAAAGGCCCGGGTCACGCGCTGAAAAGCCACCACCGGCCGACCTGGCGGGTGCGCGAATGCGACCATCTACGCCCGCCCTTTGCCGAGCGGCGGGTTGGCCAGAAACCGCTGCAGCGCCCACCATGCGCCACTTGCCAGCACGATCCACAACACCAGGCCGCCCGCCGCCGCCACCGCCTTGGTGTTGGGCGGTCGCGACGGATCGATTGGAAACGATAGCAGCGCCCACACGGCCGACATGGCCTGGTGCAGGTCAAGTGCGCGCGCGGCCGACTCGCGCCCCCACGCGGCCTGCGCCACCCACGAAGCCGCCGTACTGCCGAGGATCACGCCGCCAAATGCCAAAGGCGCCGAACTCGGGTTGCGCACGATGGCACCGGCCGCCAGGGCTACCAGCGAAGCCATCGCCACCGCCGCCGCCGCCGCCAGCGCCTGGCCGACCAGCAGCGCCAGCCACCACAGCGCCCCCGCCGCACCCGGCAGCGGACAGCCCCCCGGTTGCAGGCCGTACTGCGAGAGCATCACCAGCATCAGCAGCAGCGCCGGGGCCAGCACCTGGCCCATGCCACTCAAGCACGCCGCGCCCCACCGCGCGAACAAGTAGTGCGGTCGCAGCACGGGACGCGAGAAATACAGCAGCAGCGCGCCTTCGTGGGCATCGCGGGCGATTTGCGGCGCGACTTGCGTGCCCAGTCCGGCCAGCAAGAACCCGGTGACGATCAGGCCGTGGTAGTGCAAAAGCGTCGCGATCCACTTGGCCTGCTCGCCTGCGGGCACCGCCAGACCTTGGAAGTCCAGCTTGGCGCGCACGATGACGATGGCGGCCATCACCAGCGCTGGCAGGACGAAAAGCGCTGCAAATACCTTGGACTTGGCGGTGCGCCACTGGTCGCGGGCAAACACCAGCAACAGCATCCGCAGGCGCTGGCTCTCTGGCACCCGCTCGCCCGCATGGCGCGCGTAGCCGCCGGGCTCAAACACCACAGCGCCCTTCTGGCCCGCCTGGCGCGGCAAAAGCGTGGCTCCGTTCATGCGGCCCCCTGCCGCTGCGCAAGCAGGCCGGCGCGCAGCGGGTCGTCGATTCGCAAGTGGCGCACGAACGCTGACCCCATGTCTTCTTCAAGCGGGCCAAACGCGCGCACGCCCACGCCGGCGGTGGCACACAGGTTCCACAGCATGGGCGCGGCGTCCGTCGGCGCCGAGATGACGAGGCTTCTGCCCTCGACCTCGCAATCCAGGCCGCTGCCGCGCACCACCCCGGCCAGCGCCTGCACGTCGCCGACCACGCGGATCTTCCAGCGCGACCCGGTGCCCGATTTGAAGCCGGCGACCGTGCCGGTGTAGCCCACCTGGCCGCGGGACAACAAGATGACGTGGTCGCACACCGCCTCGACATCGGGCAGCACATGGGTGCTCAGCACCACGGCCACGCCCGCGGCGGCGATCTCGGCGACCAGATCGAGCATCTGCTGGCGGCCTTCGGGGTCCAGACCGGCAGTCGGTTCGTCCAAGATCAGCAACTCGGGACCGTGCGCCATCGCCATCGCCAGCCGCAGCCGCTGCCGCATGCCCAGCGAGTACGAGGCGCCGATCCGGTAGCGCGCGTCGGCGAGGCCACACAGATCGAGCGCCTGGTGGGCGCGGCTGCGCGCGTCGGTGGCCGAGAGGCCGCACAGTTGTGCGGCGTGCACCACCTGCTCAATGCCGTTGAGCCCCGGAAAAAGGCTATCGTCTTCGGGCATGTAGCCAACGCGCGCCAGCACGTCGAGCGTGTGATCGGGCATCGCGCGGCCGAGCACATCGACCGTGCCGCTGTCCGGTACTTCCAGCCCAAGCAGCAGCCGAAACAGCGTGGATTTGCCAGCGCCATTGGGGCCCAGCAGACCAACTGCGCCCTTGGGCAGCACCAGTTCGACGTCGCGCAACGCGATGGTCTCGTCGTAGGTCTTGGTCACGCCGCGCAGCACCGCCGCGGCCTCGGGTGCGGCGGGCGGTGCGGCAGCTTCGGTAGGCGTCGTAGACACGCGCAGATGGTGCCACTGCCACGGACAAAGCGGAAGGGTGCGGCTTTCGCGCTCGCCGCGACCCGGCTATGCTGCCGCGATGCGTGCCGCCGCCCTGTTTGTTGCCGTCCTTTGCCTCTGCCAGGCCTGCGGCGAAGCCCCAGCGCCCGTCGCCGTGGACGCCAGCGCCGATGTGTTCGTGCCTCCCGGCTTTGGCAAGCCGTGCGATCCGGCGACCGGCTGCGCCAAAGGCCTGCTGTGCCTGAAAAGCGACTACTCGACCGCGCCATTCTGCACGGCCCAGTGCGCCGCCTCGCTGGTCAAAGACTACTGTAAGCAGCCCGAGTTGCAGGGCGCAGCCGCGCTGTGCGTCCAGATGCCCAAAGACTTCCAGGGCCCCAAGGAGCCCTTGTGCCTGCCGATTTGCGGCAACGTCGCGCAGTGCCACGGCAGCAATGCCGCCTGGGAGGTCTGCGCCAAACCGGGCTATAAGAATCAACTGCTTTTCAACGATTTGCCGACCAAGGTCTGCCAGAGCCCGAGCGCCCATGGCCAGATTCAGGTCGATCCAGTGCTGTGCGACTGGCAGGACAAGGCCGCCGCATTGCCACAATTCGCCGAAGCGAAACAGGCATGCCTTGCCGTGTGCAAGGGCATCTTGAAGTCGTGCCAGTTGTGGGCCAAGCCCAAAACCGAGGACTGCTGCGGCTGGGCGTGCTTTCAGTGGCTGACGCCGGGCGGCAAGCTCGACAACAACCGGCTGTCGGGCAGCATCAAATGTTTGAACACGGCCTACGCGGCCTTTCAGGGCACGCCGCAGGTCTGCACCGGCTGGCAAGAGCAGTGCGGGCAGTTGCCGGCGTGGGTGCAGGCGAAATAGCCCGCTCGGCGCGGAAATCAGCGAAAAACTTGCGCCCGGTGACGGCGGACTACAATGGACCCGGGCGCGAATCGCCGGTCAGGCCGCGCGTTGTGCCCGCAGTGCCGCGACTGGCACGCCCAGAGGTTGCGATGTTTCCTGCTTTGCGCAAATGGTCGGCTGCCGTCTCGGTGTTGGCGATGACGCTGGCCATTCCAGCCCAGGCCGTCGAGGTCTACTTGAACGGCGTGCGCATCAGTTCGCTCAAGAATGCGGAGTTGCTCAACTGCTCGGTCAAGTTCGACGTCAACGGTGATGTGCACATCCTGTCGCCCGGCTACCGCATCGAGCAAGGGCCCGACGGCGGCCAGAAGATCGCCGGCCAGAGCGACTACGAAAAGGCGCGCGTTCCGCAAGCCAAGACCAAGATGCGCTATGTCCTGGTCTATGAGCCCAACCCCAAGGTCAACTTTGCGTTTGAGGTGTGGGTCAACGGCAAGATCTTCCAGAAGATTGGCCTGGAGTCCGCCAAGTTCACCATCGAACTGACCCAGGATCTGATTGTCGGCAGCAACATCGTGCGCATCATCGGCAAGCCCGGCGATGCGCCGCCCGGCGGCGGCGAAGGCGACATCACTGCGCTGCGCATCTACCGCGGTGAGGCCACCGGCGACGGCACCTTCAAGGCCAAAGCGCCTGCCGTGTGGGAACTGGTTCGCTCCGCAATCGACCGCAACCCGTTGGACCGCCAGTACACCGTCTTCGCCGAATAGCCGACCTGCGTGTCCACTGATCGTGTGCGCTTTGGCGAAGGCGGCGGCCGGCTTGTGCGGACCGTGCACGCGCGCGCCGTGTTGTTGCGAGCCATTCGAAGGTTCTTTGACCGCCGCGGCTTTGTCGAAGTCGATCCGCCACAACTGGCGACCTGTCCTGGCCTGGAACTGCACTTGGACGCGATGCGCGTGGACCTGCGCGCGGGCATGGCCGGCCAACCCGTGGTGCGCTATCTGGTCACCAGCCCCGAGTACCACTGCAAGCGCCTTCTGAGCGCGGGCTTTGAGCGCATCTACTCGCTGCAGCACGCCTTTCGCTCGGGCGAGTCGGGCGACCGCCACAACCCCGAGTTCATGATGCTGGAGTGGTATCGCGCCGGCGCCGGTTGGCGGCAGATCGTCCGCGACACTCGGCAACTTTTGGGGTTTTGCGCCAAGCAGCTGCGGCAGGCCGGGTTGCGCGATGACCCTGACTCCGGGCCGCGCTACGACCCGGGCGCGCCATGGAGGGAACTGACGGTGCGCTCGGCGATGCGCCGGTGGGCGGGCTTTGACCCCATTGGCGCCGACCACCTGGTGCTTGCGCGCGCCAGGCGGGCGGGCATCGAGGTTCGGCCGGGCGACACGGTTGCCGATGCGCTGGTGCAGGCCCTGGTCGATCGCGTCGAACCGCGGTTGCGCGACCTTGCCGTCGCCGTACTGGCACCGTGGCCTGCTGCGCTGGCGTCGCTCGCCCGTCCGGTGCCTGGGAGGCCGGAACTGGCGGAACGCTTTGAGATCTATCTGCGCGGCATGGAACTGGCCAACGGATTTGGCGAACTGACCGACGCCGCCGAGCAGCGGCGCCGCTTTGGTCAGGACCTCGCCGATCGCGAGCGGTTGGGCAAGCCGACCTACCCGATCGATGAGCGCTTTCTCGCCGCCCTTGCGGATGGCATGCCCCCTGCGGCGGGCGTTGCGCTCGGCGTCGATCGGCTGCTGCTCGCCCTGCTGGGGCTGGACGACGTTCGGTCGACCATGCCGTTTCCGTTTGCAGAGGCCTGATTGGGGTTGACCGCTCGGGGGCCCGGCCCTACAATACGCGGCCCTGCGCGACCGCCTTGGGCTGTCGCCTTCGCCATTTCTTGTACGATTTCATTGTCTTTTGAACCTGGACCGGCCCCAAAGCCGGCCGACCGCCGAGGATCCTGTGGCTAACCACGTCAGCGCCCTCAAGCGCGCAAAGCAGAACGAGAAGACCCGCGAGCGCAACCGCGCCGGCCGCGCCGCCAACCGCACCGCGGTGCGCAAGTTTGAGGCCGCACTCGAAAATGGCCAGGGCGCTGCGCAACTGCCCGCGCTGATGGAGCAACTGGCCGGCAGCGCCGCCAAGGGTACCATCCCCAAGAAGCGGGCGTCGCGCAAGATCGCGCGCATGGCCAAGCTGGTCTCCAAGCAGTCGTAGCCGTTCGTTTCGCCGCGCGATCCGCCGCGCGACCCGTTGGGCGTGCTCCGGCGCTGCGGCTGACCCGCCCAGTCGCAGCAGCGTGACCTGGCGTGCGGTCGCGTTCGAGCTGCCAGCGAGGGTGCCATGGGTTTTCTCGACGGTGCACCACTGGGCGCAAACGCCGAATCGTTGCGCGCCAAGGTGCGCAAGGCCCCCGCTGGCCTTGAGATCGCCACCTACTGGCAGTCGGTCGCCCAAGCCACCACCGACCCGCAGCGCCGTTTGTTGAGCTACCTTGTGGCCGCGTTGCTGGCGCGCGGCTGGATGCTGCCGGTCGACCGGGTTCTGGAGTCCGCAGCGGAGACACTGGGCGAAGAGCCCGCGCAAGTCCAGGCTGAACTCGACGCGCTGGTCGCACTGGACCTTGTGACGTTGGACGGAAACAAGATCGCGGCGCTGGCTGGCCTGCTGACCACGCGACCGGGCGCACTGGTGTTCAAGTACGACAGCCAGCACGAAGTTGGCTTGGTCGGTCCGTTGGCCGCGCTCGCGGTGGGGCGGGCACTGCAAAAGACCGGCACTGTGCGCGGTACTTGCGGCGACGACAAGGCCAGCAAGCTGACGTTGCAGGTCGACAAAGATGGCGTGGCTTCGCGCGACCCGGACGGCGTGTGCGCGTTTCTCCCCGCCTGGAACGGCGAAGCGCTGCCGACGGTCGCGATCGCCGGTGGCTTGCTTTTGCGCGACGACGACGCCTTGGGGCGTTGGCAAGAGTCAGCCGGCGAACCCGATGGCATGCCGCTGACGGCGCTTTTCTTTCCGATGGCCGCTGCGGACCTCGCCGGACAGGTCGGGGCGGCGCTCGAAGCCGTGCTCAATCACCTGCCTGACTTCGACTGACCGCACTTGCCCGGTTCGCAGCTCCAGGGTCGCGACTACGACCTGGTATCGCTTTCGCCCGGATGTCGAGGCAATGCGTTGCCAGCGAGGCGCGAACGCGGCCCTTCCCGCGCGGCGCAGGTGTCAGCGTCCCAATCTGACCAATCGCCCGCGTCGCCTGGCGATCTCAGAACGCGGACTCGAGCGTCACGACACACAGGTGTTCGGTGGTCAGGGTCGCATCCGCCGCGATCTTCTTGAGCGACCGCATCGCCTCGCCGGGCAGGAACGTGCCGTAGAGCACATGCAGCGACGCTCCGGGTCGGAACTTCCACAGCAAGCGAACGTCGATTTCCTTGCCAAGGTCCGTGTCCGGCTGGGTGTCGCCGGCCGCCTTGAGTGCGTCGCCCGCCAACGCGTGGGTCGCGAACAGGTGTGCATCGACGCCCACCGTTAGCCCGGCGACCGGCGTGCCCGACAGGGTGACGCCCATATCGCGCAGGCCGCGGTTGCTGGTGTCCTTGCCAAACGCCAAGAAGTAGTCCATCTCGCCGTACCACCTGTGGTTGGTGCCGTAGTTCAGTTCGAAGGCGTTGGGCGCATTGCCGTCGCCGGACAGGTCTTCGAAGAACAGGCCGATGGTCGGGGTCCCCGCGGCCGGCAGGCCATAGCCGGCGCGCACGCCAAACATCGTCGCCGAGATGTCCTTGTCGCCCAGGTGGCCGAGTTGCTTGTAGAACTCGGCCATGAACGACACACCAGCCACCTTGCCCTCGGCAAACAGGCCCTCGGTCAGTCGCAGTTCGTTGGCCGTCTTGAGGACGGTGTCGTTCTTGCGCGCCAATGACATCAGCGAGACCTTGGCGATGTCGGGGATGGTGTACTTGCCGTGGATGCCGCCAAAGTACACATCGCCGGGTCCGCCGGCCGCAACGTGACCGTCGCCGTCCACCGCGTCGCGTTCGGTGATGAGGGCAGCGAACCCGCTGACATCCCACTGGTCCTGGTTGTAGCGCAGCCGGGCCGCGTCAAACCGGCGGGCGCGCATGGTCCAATCGAGATTGCCGACGATGCGGTGCTGGTCCAAGATGATCTCCTGCTTGCCCAGTTGCAGCGCCAGGCCCGGGATGCCGAGTGGCACGATCGCGTACGCCTCGTGGATGTCCAGACCGAGCGCGCCGTTGCTGATGACCGCCTGGCCGGTCGGCGGGTGGGTCTCTTCGCCCCACACCCGCACATCTTGGAAGCGCACCACCACCTTGGTGCCGCTCGTGTGGCTGGCGGCGACGCCCAGACGCGCCCGGTGCGAAAGCCACTCGCGGTCGACGATGTCGTCGCCCAGGAAATTCTTGCCGCTGTCGAACTGGCCGCGCAGCTTGTACTGGCCGTCGAACGACAACTTCCAGTCCCCGGACTCCAAAGTCGGGCGTTCTTGCGCCAACCCAGAGGCGGCGAGCGCGAGCAAGCCCAGAGTCAACAGCAGGCAGTGTCGGATTTGCGGGCGGTTCATGGCGCGTACCTTGAGGCCCCAAGGGGGCATTTGGCCGGCCCGGTCTGCTCCGGGCGCACCGATAGTTTGCGCTTGCACCGGTCAAAGCGGCAGCGCTCAAACGACAAAAACGTCGCTTGTGCGTCATGCCACCGTCACATCGCCGCCGCGCCAACCACGGGAACAACGGGCGGCCTTGCGGTGCTTTGGGGCTCCCGCGGCGCCGTGGATGACCGCAACGGATGCGGATGAACGTATGAACGCCGCCACCTTCGCAGCGCCTGCCGCCAGTGCTACCGTCCGACCGATGGTGTGGTTGCAGCAACGCCCCAAACTCGTCGCCGCGGCCGCGCTGGTGCTGACCCAGACCCTGCTCGGCGTGTGGCCGGTGGTGGGTACGGTCGTACTGCGCGAGATGCCGCCCAAAGTCCTGGTGGGCGCGCGCATCCTGCTGGAAGCGCCGCTCCTTATCCTGTTGACGCGAGGTTGGCGCGCGCAGATGGCTCGCCGCGATGTCTGGACCGCGTTGGGTCTGGGCGTGCTGGGCGTGGTGCTCAACCAGGCGGCGTTCATCGAGGGTCTGTATCGGTCGACGCCGCTCAACGGCGCGGTCATCGGCTGCCTGGTGCCGGCCTGGACGCTGCTGTTTGCGACGCTGCTCGGCCAAGAGCGGCCGCGGGCGGGGCAGATTGGCGGCATTGCGCTGGCGATGGCGGGCGCGCTCGGCATGGTCGCAGTCGAGCGTTTCGAGTTTGGTCGCGAGCGGTTGATTGGCAATCTGTTGTTGTTGACCAGCGGCGTGCTGTATGGCGGCTACCTCGCCCTCGCCCGGCCGCTGCTGGCGCGTCACGGTCCAAGTCCCGTCATGGGCTGGCTTTTTGTCGGTGCGTCGCTGGCGAGCCTGCCTTATGTGCTGCCGGGGGTGCTGGCGCAAGATTGGACGGCGCTGTCCGGAGCTGCGTGGGGTGGCCTGGCCTATGTGGTGCTGGGGGCGACGGTCATCGGCTATTGGGTCAATAGTTTCGCGCTGTCGCGCGTAACCGCATCAGCTACCGCGGTGTTTGCGTACTTGCAGCCGTTCATTACCGGCATCGCGGCAGGTCAGGTCCTCGACCAGCGCCCCGGGTGGCACGTGGTGGCGGCAGGTGCTTTGATTTTCGCCGGGATCGGTCTGGTGTTTGCCGGCAATCTCGCGGGTAGGTTGCCCAAGCGCTGACAGAGCCTCCGCAGAAGTTGGCTTGATTCGATTCGGCGCCGGCCTCCGCAGTTGGCAAGGCCACTCTTCGCTCGAAAGACGCGGCGGGCAATCCGTCAGCGGGCGCCCAGCGCACTGCTAGACCAAGAATACTGGCTGCTTCGCTCTGCAACTCTGCCCGACCGGCAGCGTGCGGCAGGCGGGCATAGGTACATTCACCTACGCACGGCCCAATCCTTCCCAATTGAACCCAAACGGCGCCGCGGCCAAGCTAGCCAGTGGCGCCAGATGGCGCATCGGTCGAGTTGCATGGGCTTGGGGTTGCGCACGGCATCGAGCTTGAGGGCTCTGGTTCGGTTTGGAAATCTCGCCGTTTCGGTTGCGCTGGCTGCACCCGGTGCCGCGGCCGCGGACGAACTGCCGCAAGCCGCCCCCCCTGCGCTCGCTCCGCCTTCGGCGGAAGCCACAGTGTTGACAGCGCCGGCCGAGCCAGCCGCCGAACTGGTGATCGAAGGGCGGCGGGCTGCACAGACCAAGGTGTTTCGCCTCGACCGCAGCGTGCACGCCACCGACCGCAAGCAGCTGCTGGAAAGCCAGCCGGAGTCGCTGGCCGCCGCCGCGGGGGTTGCGCCGGGCGCGAGCGCTCAAGCCACCAACCGCGGGGCAGGATCGCCGCTTCTGCGCGGCCTGACTGGACCCCAGAATCTGATCCTCATCGAAGGCCTGCGCTTCAACAACGCGACTTTTCGCACCGGCCCCAACCAGTACCTGGCCACCATCGACCTGTCTGCCATCGAGCGCACCGAGATCCTGCTCGGCCCCGGCGGCGTCATGTACGGGTCCGACGCGATGGGCGGTGTGATTGGCCTGCACCTGGCCGCGCTGCCCAGGTTTGGGGGCGATGGTTTGCCGCAACTGCGGCTGTGGACGCAATACGCCAGCGTAGACACCACCCGCGCCGCGGGTGGCCAGCTAAGCTGGGCGCGGGGGCCGCTCGCGTTGACGGCCGGCGGCGCCTGGCGCAGCCACGGCATGCTGAACACAGGCGAGGGCGGCGTGGCGCGGGCCTCTGACTTTGGCCAATGGGGTTGGAACGCCAGGGCCGCGTACCAACTGGATGACCATTGGACGCTGCAGGGCACCGCCATGCACAACGCAGTGGACGGCGCCGGTCGCACCGACGACCTGGGCAAGGGGCTGCTGCGCACGTACGACAACCGGGATACCTTTGGCTGGGTAGAGGTCCGCCGCGAGGCGGCCGAGGGGCTGGCGCGCTACTTCCGCTTCGCCGTGGTGTCTCACCGCCAGGGTGAGATCGGCAACACCGCCCGCTGCTCCCTGCAAAACAAGGTCGTGCCAAGCCTGGACACGTGCGCGACCGACGGCGCCAGGGTGGCCCGCGAATCACCAGCGGAATTGCCGACCTCGGTGACCCGCCAGGACCAGACCGAGGACAGGGTCAATTCGCTGGGCGCCCTGGCGACCGTGCGGTTGTCGCTGCTGGACGACGACCTGCGGATCACCGCCGGCGCAGAGGCGTGGCTCGACCAGGTGGACTCGACGGCCCGCCAGCGCTCGAACGGCGCAACCACCGGCGCGTGGAAAGACTTGAGCCGCGGCAATTTCAGCAGCGGCAGCCGCTACGCGCAGACCGGCGTGTATGGCCATGGCGACTGGACGGCCTGGCGCGGCGCCGATTGGGCCGCGATCGTCAATGCTGGCGCGCGGGCTGGCTGGGTCCAAGCCAACGCAGCGGCCGTGCCGTCCATGGGCGACGTCGCGTACAGCCTGCCGATTTTTGCGGTGACCGCGGGCGCCGTGCTCAATCAGGCCGACCGGTTCGCGGTCTACACCAACTTCTCCAACGGGTTGCGCGCACCCAACCTGCAAGAGACGACCTTGCTCGGCAACACCGGCAACGAG
>CAXRHS010000469.1:0-11986 GCA_964230235.1 Myxococcota bacterium | reverse complement strand
CGCGTCCGGTTCGCCAACCTCGACCGTCGCGTCTGGTGCCGTCGCGCTGTCCGGCGCCGCGGTGTCGGCGGTTGCGGCGGAGTCGGTGCCACCACCGCCGGCTGCGTCGGTTGGCTGCGTGTGGGCCGTTGCCGTGCCGTCGACGCCTCCTGTCGCACCACCGGTGCCAGTCGAACCAGATTGGGCGGCGCAGCCACACGCGAGCACCGCTACGGCCATCCAACGTGTGGCGATCATTTGAGTTTGCCTCCCACGATGCTGTTGCCATCCTTGCGGGTGACCAGCTCCGGCGCAATCGCGATGCCGGGGCCCTTGGGCAGCGTCGGCAACGCGGCCGACAAGTCGACGGTCGGCAGCGGAAAGCTGCCCAGCGCATCGCCGCCGAGCTTGGCGACCAGGTTGTTGAGCAGGTTGTCGGCGACCAGCTTTTCCAGCACCCCTTCGTTGTTGACCATGTCGTCTTGCTTGACGTCGACCTGAATCGCGCTCGACTTGATCTCGGTCAGCGAGATGCCAATCGCCTGGTTGGCGGCCTTGATCTCGATGCCGGCGGTAAAGGTCGCGTAGAGCACCACGTCCATGGGTTTGCCGAAAAGCTTGAGCTGGGCGTCGATCTTGAAGTCGCCAATGTGCGCGGTCAGTTCGCCTTTGGCGTTGCAGTCGTCCATGGTCGGGGCCAGCATCGCCGACACTTTCATGGTCAGGTCGGTCGCGCCGTACTGGGTCAGGTCGACGTTGCCAAGCATCGACGCCGGCACCGGGAACTCGAACAAGCCGCCATACCAGGTGCCGTGCAGCAGTTCATTGAACAGGTCGTCGGCGATGACCAGTTCGAGCGGCTTTTGCTTGAGCACCACCAGTTTCTGCGCGCCGGTGCCACAGTGGATGCGACCGGGCACGCCCAGGTTGTCGTATGGCGTGGTCTTGGTGCTGGTCACGCGGCCCCGTTCGATGAACGCGATGCCCTTGTCGTCGCCGTCCACGTCGGCAAAGTCGGTCTGCAGGTTGAGCTTGACCTTGGCGCCGGACCCGTCGAGCTTGCTGATCTCAAACGATGTATTGAGTGCCAAAGCACCCAGGGCATTGGCCAGAGCGGGCTCGATCTGGCTCGACAGCGCCTTGTTGATTTGGCCTTCCAGCTGGGGCTTTATCGCATTGGTGATGATTGGACCCAACAGGTTGATAAGAAAGCCGAAAGCCCCGCCAAAGTTCGAGATCGTCAAGCCATTGATGGTCGCCTTGCTGTTGACCGACGTGACCACCAGCTTGTGGGTGGTCTTGTCGACCGACAGTTGCACGTCGCTGGCAATGTCGATGCTGGCAATCTTGAGCTTGCCATTGCTGCTGATGCCGAACGGCCCTTTGGCATTCAAGTCGGCCGTCAGGTTGGCGATTTGCGCGGTCAGCTTGAGCACGTCCACCGCGGCGGACTTGAGCGTGACTTTGGCCGGGTCGTACTTGAGGTTGCTGGCGGTGACCGTAAATCCGCTGCCCGAATAGAGCGGACTCGGCAAAAGCGCTCCGATGTCGATGCCTTGCAGGTAGACCTCGAAAATCGTCGCCAGGTCGTTGGCCGGCATCTTGTGGTCGCCGTCGTCAATGACCGCCTGCGACAGCCAGAACGCCAGGCCGGGATCCACGTAGCCGCTGCCGGCAACCTTGGGATCGGGCTTGAAGTACGTGCTCGACCACAAATACGCCTGCACCCGGCGCTTCTTGCTGCCCATCTTGTCGGCGGCGTCAAAGACCAGGGTATTGCCGCCCGGCTTGCTGCTGACGTTGAACGCGAACGCGCCGTCGGCGGCGATCGGCACTTTGGTGCCGTTGATCTCAAAGCTGGTAATCGGACCGGCGCCGGACTTGACGCTGCCCTTGACGGTCACAATCGGGGTTTTGGTGTCGATGGTCGCCGCCCGCGGCGGGTAGGTGACGTCGATGACCGGCCGGCACGCGTTCGACACCACCAGCTGGTGCTTGCAACCGGTTTTGACGTCGCAGCTGTCGGCGGTGCAGGCATTGCCGTCGTCGCAGTTCACCTTCTTGCCAGCGCACTTGCCCAAGCCGCAGACGTCGCCGCTGGTGCAGGCCGTGCCGTCGTCGCAGGGGGTGGTGTTGTGGGCCATCTGGCAGCCGCTGGCTGGGTTGCACGAGTCGGTGGTGCACAGGTTGCCGTCGTCGCAAGCAAGCGGCTTCTTGCCCGGCTGGCACTTGGCGGCGCCGCAGGTGTCTTCGAGCGTGCAGGCGTTGCTGTCGTCGCACGGTAGCGTGTTGGGCGCATGGATGAGGCCAATCTTGGGGTCGCAGCTGTCGTCGGTGCAGGTGTTGCCGTCGCCGAGCGGCACGGCGATGCCGACACAGGCGCCGTTCTTGCAGCCATCTTTGGCAGTGCAAAGGCTGTTGTCGTCGCACGGGTTGCTATTGAACGGGAACACGCAGCCCTTGGCCTTGTCGCAGCTCTGGTCGGTGCACGGGTTGTCGTCTTTGCACAGGTCTGCGATCGACTTGTGGCCGCAGCCCTTGGTCGGGTCGCAGCTGTCGATGGTGCACAGGTTGGCGTCGTCGCAGTTCTTGGATGTGCCCGCGCCGCACGCCCCGCCGCTGCACGCGTCGCCCTCGGTGCACGCATTGCTGTCGTCGCAGCTGACCGTGCCGGCGGCCGCCAGGTTGACGCAGCCCAGGTGCCAGGTCTTGTCGGTGCTTTGGGTCGGCTTGGGCAGGCAGCTGTCGGTCGTGCACACATTGCCGTCGTCGCAACTGGGCGTCGGCGTCGTGAACAGGCACACCCCGCCCTTGCACAGATCGCCGCCGGTGCAGGCGTTGCCGTCGTCGCACGGATGGCTGTTTGGCTTGGCCTCGCAGCCCTTGCCGGCCGTGCAGCCGTCGTCGGTGCACGGGTTGCCGTCGTCGCACACCTTGCCCTGGCCCACGCACTTGCCGCCGTCGCAGCGATCGTTGACCGAGCACAGGTCGCTGTCGTCGCAACTGCCCTTGCCGTCCAAGCCGGCGTCAAACGGCGACCAGGTTTGCCGGCTGACCGCGGCAAGGCACGCGAGGCACGGGTTCTTGGGGTGGGCGGTCTTGTTGGCGAGGCACTGGCCTTCAATCAAGCAGTGGTCGTTGGCACACACGGGGCCGGTATCCACGGGTGGCAGTTCGGCCGCGACTTCTGGCGCGACTGCGGTGTCGGCAAGGACGGTCGCTTCGGCCACTGCGGCATCGACGACCGCCGCAACGTCGCCGCCGACGCCGCCGGCCACTTCTGGGGTCGCGTCTGCGGTCGCATTGCCCAGCGCAGGCTGCAGCGCTGCGTCGTCCGTGCACGCGGACGCCAGCGCAACGGTGGCAACAAGGACCCCTGTCTGAAAAAGTCGATCGACACGCGCGCGGAGCGGAGCTGCGAGTCGACTTGCAAAGTCGCGAGCTTGCGACCCACTTAGCAAGCAGCGGGCCAACGTGGAAAATCGAATCGATTTTTCACAGGTCCTGACGATCGCGGTCGAGGCCAGACGGGGGCGCAATGGGCGCAGCATGGCGATTCCCTCGGGTTGGGCGCAGTGGCGCCGGGCGGCACAGCCTAGCGGAAAACCAACACGACAGGGTACGGCAATCGACAGGCCATGATCACGACAGCGTCTGTCCGGCGCGCGTGATCATCGCCGCCCACGCCAGCTTGGCATTGGCATTGCCAGCCAGCGCGCGCTCAAAACCGAGCAACTGATCGACGACATCTGAAATCTGCTTGGGATCGCAGCGGCTGGCGAGCGCCAGCAGGCCTGGCTTGTGGCGCGCATGGGGCAAGGTGTCGGCGTCCAGGCCACAGGCCACCAGCAGGGCGTCGCGCAGCACCGCTCGCATCGACTCGGCCACGAGCTGCAACTCGTCACGCGACAACTCGTTGCTTTTCAGTTTCTTTTCCTCTGTGGGCGCGGTCGGTTCGGTCGGAGGTTCCCGGTCTGCGCCCTGTTCACTCTTTTTCGCAGCTTTGAGCGATCGGCCAAGCCGATCCAGCCATCCAACCCCTTCGTCGGCTGGCACGGTGCCAAGCGAAAGCGCGATTTCGGCCACCAGATCCAAAAGCGCCAGCTTGCCAGGGTCGGCCAGAGCGCGGGCCTGATCCAGCGAACCTTCGGCCAATGCCGACACCGTTTGCGCTTGATCGCGGCCGATGCCCTGTTGAACCAACAGCTCGGCAATGTGCTGCGGGGACAGCTCGCCAAAACGCACCAGCTGGCAGCGCGAGCGGATGGTGTCCAGCAGCGTCTCGGGTTCGGTGGTCAGCAGCACGAAGTGGGTGCCGCGGGGCGGCTCCTCCAGGGTCTTGAGCAGTGCATTTGCGGCAAGGTCCTGCATCCGCTCGGCCTGGCACACCACCACGCCTTTGACGCGGCCGACCACCGGATCGTAGCGCAGCCTGCCCGTCATTTCGCGGATCTGGTCGATCTTGATGGTCTGGCCGTCGGGCGCGATCGTGACCAGATCCGGGTGCTGGCCGCGCCGCAGCGCCACACAGGACCGGCAACTGCCGCACGGGTCGGCGCTGTCGGCAGGTGGGGCAATGCACGCAAGCCGCGCCAACATGGCTATCGCGATCGACTGCCGACCGACCCCTCCAGGCCCGGCGAACAGGTAGGCATGGCCGACGCGGTTGCCGCGCAAAAGGCGAGATAGCAGGCCAACTTGCAGGGTGTGGCCGAGGATGCTGGAAAGGGCCTGCCAGTGCATGACGCGATGGTCGCGCTTTGCCGCGCCACTTTCAAGCAATCGCTGATCGCGGGTGCCGCCGCGCGGGCTTGAGCGCGCGACGCGAGGCGATCAGGTCCAAAATTGTTGCCGGATGGTCGGGGCGAGCGCACAATGTGACGTCGCGGGCGCGCAGCCCGCCGCGAGCGCAAGCGGCGCAACCTCGGTTGTGCCACCTGCACCTGCGACACAGCGGCATTCTGGTGCTGCTGGCCGTTCGCGATGGGCGCGGATTGACCAGCAATCACGCTGGAATAGCTAGAACCTCGGCCGCACCCGGCGCGCCGCCCAAGCTCGGGCCGCGCGGGCAGGTGACATGCTCGGCGACCGCCGCTCGAATCCTCGATTTCCCTGCCTGCTGGTCGGTGAAGCCCGGTTGCCGGGCGTTGCGCCGTTTGAGGTGGTGTGCACCAGCATCTGCCGCGGCGGCGGGTTCTTCACCTGCAGGTCACTGGTCCAGCCTGGCACACCGATGACGATCGTGTTCCGACCGGCCGGCACCGACGGGCATCTGGTCGAATGTGCCGCGGAGGCCATGTGGTTGAGCGCCAAGGGCAGCCTGACGCCGCCCGGTTTTGGCGCGCGCTTTCGGACCATTCGCTGCAGCAAAGGCGACGATGCGCTGCGGTCGTTTGCCGCGGAGCACTTGCGCTGGGCCGATCTGCCGCCGCTGCCGGCCGACGCCGAAGGCCGCGCCTGGCTGCGCCTGACGCCAGAGGGCCGGATGTCCGGCGGCTTTGCGGCCCAGACCGGCGAGTCGGCCCGCACCAGTGGCGCGGTTGCACCCCTTCCAGATCCCCAACCGCGCGCGGTAGCCGATCCCGAGCCGCCCGTCGTGGCGCCGGCCGATCCGGCGATGCCGCTGCCGGTGACCAGTCGCAGGGTGTGGACCGGCGCTGAGCTGCCGCAGGCGCGCACGGTCGTCCATCCGCAACCTCCGGTCGCGCCGACACACGCCGATCCGGCGCAGCCAAGCCCGCGGCCGGTTGCGGTTGCTGCCCCGGCGGCACCAACCGCGCCCGCGCCCGCTGCCCCATCGCGCGCGCCCGTCGCGCTGGGGGCGGCGGCCCCAGTTTCGCCACCCCAAGACGCCGCGCCGCCGCAGATTGCGCGCCCTGGCCTCGGCGCCCCGTTTGGTGCGCGCCCTCGGATGACGTCGTCGGGCCCGCACGTGCCGCCGGTGCCGGCTGAAGTCCCTGATGCGCCGATCGGCCGCTCCGCTGCCGCCGCCGTGCCGCCGCCTGCGGTGCCCGCCGCGCCGGTGCGGCCACCGGCCCGCGAGCCTGGCTCTGCACCGTCGGCACGGGTTGCGGCCCCGGGAGCGATCCCGATTGCGACGACGGCCCTCGAACCCAGTGCCGACCTGCAAGCGCGGTTGGCTGCACTGTTCAGCGGTCAGGAAGAAAATGGGCCGACCGTCATGCTCGACCCCAGGGTGGTGGACGACCTGGTGGCCGCGGCCCGCACGACCGCGCCACCGCCTCGCGCTGCCGAAGAGCTGCCGGCAGACGCCGTTGTTTCGGGGGCGCAGGACACGGGACAGTGGTCTG
Organism: Myxococcota bacterium; assembly: GCA_964230235.1. GTDB lineage: Bacteria > Myxococcota_A > UBA9042 > UBA9042 > UBA9042 > SXRM01. Next base: position 5,696 of record CAXRHS010000469.1, on the reverse strand, counting down.
CGCCCGGTGTGGTGACCGATCCCGAAATCGTCGCCGCACCGGCGCTGCCTGCGGTCGGCGAAGACCCACTTGCGGAGCTATTGAGCGCGCTTGGCGGCCCGACGCAGTCCCAGGCGCACGGGCCGATCACCAATCCCGGTTGGGGTGCGCCTTCGCACGAAGACGCCGGTTTTGGCAGTACCTGGGGACCGCCGACACCCAAGACCGCCGCCTTGCTGCAAGGCGTGCTCGATCTGCCCGAAGAGGCCACCGTGCACTACGGCCGCCGCGGCGATGAGTTGGTGGCGCCGGGGCCGCTGGCAGCCGGCGCCGCTGACCCAGAGCAGGTGGTCAATTCCACGGTCAACTATGGTCCGGCCGCAGCGACCACTGCCCAATCCGCCACCGTGTTGCCCAGCGACCTGCCATCAGAAGACAGCCAGATGCCAGGATTGGCGCACGGCGCCCGCGAGTCCGGCGATGCGCCCCGCCGCGCGACGCCGACGCCAACCGGCGCGCGTGCCCGTGCCAAGGCCACTGCCGTCACCGCCAGCACCACATCGCCCCGCTCCGGTCCGACCGAGCCGTCGCTGCAGGCACAGACCGTGCCCGGTTTCGATCCCGTGGCGCCGGTGGCCGCTGCGGCAACCGCCAAACCGCCGACGGCGCCGTCCAGCGAAAACACCGTCGCCTACAAGCGCAACGAAAAGCCCCCGGTGCCGCCGCCGGTCTTGGAAGAAGAGCCCGTCGGCCGACCGACCACCGCGCCCGGCTATGGCGAAGCCACGGGAACGCCAAAGCCCGGCACCGTGCAGCCGGTGCTCGACCACTGGCCTCAGGGCGTGCCCAGGTCAATCGCCAACCGCTATGACCAGTTGCAGCGCATCGGCCAGGGCGGCCACGGGGTGGTGTTTCGCGCGGTCGACAAGATGCTCGACCGCTACGTGGTCCTCAAGTTCTTGCTGCAGTCCACCCTTTCGACCGAAATGGCGCGCAAGTACTTCATGCGCGAGGTCAAGCTGTCAGCAAGCCTGAACCACCCCAACATCGTGCACATCTACGACATCGGCAACACCGACGGCGTATTGTGGTACGCGATGGAGTTCGTGGACGGCGTGACGCTGGCCCAGTACCTGCCGAATGGCAAGCCCCTCGACGACCTGGGTTTTCTGTATTCCGCGTTTTCGCAATTGTGTGAAGCCTTGGACCACGCTCACGGTCAGGGCATCTTGCACCGCGATGTCAAGCCCGACAACGCGCTGGTCGCCAGCGACGGGTCGGTCAAGCTGTTTGACTTCGGTTTGGCGCGCATCGCCGACCAGGGCTTTGGCGACCAGTCGCTTTTGCTCGGCACGCCCTTCTTCATGGCGCCCGAGCAACTGACCGGCGGCAAGGTCGACCACCGCGCCGACGTCTACGCACTGGGTGTGCTGTTGTACCGCATGCTGGCGGGCGAATTGCCATTTCGCGATGGCAACATCTTTGCCGCCCACGTGCTGGAGCCGGTGCCCGATCCGCGCCGCTACAACCCGCACTTGCCGGAGCCGGTGGTCCAACTGCTGATGCGCATGCTGGCCAAGTCAGCGGACGGCCGCCCTTCGCATTGCCGGCCGATTGCCGTCGAGTTGTGGACCGCCCTGTTTGGCGGCAACTGAACCAGATCGCCACCTGACCACCCGCTTGGCGTTGACTTTGCGCCTGGTGTCGTCCTTGAGCGTGGCACTGGGTTTGGAATCGGCAACGCGTTGAAAGTTCGCAAAGCTCTTGGATATGCGCTTGGCCCTCTGCGACCCCCGCTGGGCCGCGCCCGGGTGCAGTCGCTGCGCACGCCGCGTGCGCAACAAGCTTGCAGCGCCCGCGATTTCGTGTAGCTTGAGCGCGCCGCCGCGCCGGCCAGAAGCGTGTGCGCTTGGTCGTGCGGCATTGGACGTGGGGCACTGGGAGGTCAGGATGGTCGCGGCGCGGACGGGCAGGGCCCTGTGGGTGGCGTTGGCGTGCACGGCGACGGCGCTCGCCACCCCGGCTTTTGCCGAAAAAGTCATCTGGCACTACGACTCGCTGCCATCGGTGATGGACGACCTCGCCACCGGCATGAAACAGCACCCGATGTACGCCCACCCCGGATTTGTCAAGGGTGAGGCGTGGGGCGTGCTTTTCAAGCCCAAACCCGAGGACTACCCGGTCAAGATCCTGACCGTGGAGTTCGTGATGGCGCAAGCCGAAGGGACCCAGCCGCAAAAAGGCGACTTTGCGATTGAATTCTACAATGACGACGGCGTCGGCCCCGCACCCAAAGGCGCGCCGATCTGGTCGGTCACCACCAAAGACTTTGCGGCCGGCGGCAACATCGGCCAGCCGGTGGTCGGCAACACCGGCATGGTCTATCAGTTCGACTGGACCAAGCCCGAAAACCACCCGCCGCTCATCGACAAAGGCAACATTTACCTGGTCATCCGCTACCTCGCCGAATCGGCGAGTCTGGAGACCATGTGGGGCAAGCTCGAGTGCACCAAGGTCAGCTTGGGGGCTGGTCTGGACCTGTGCGGCTGCCAGCCGCTCGCCGCCCTCACCGAGCAAAAGGCGACCATCAAGGGCGTCAACCCGATGAACATCGTGTGGCCGGTCGGCACTTGCGCGGGCGCCAAGCAATGGAAGTTCGTCGAGCAGGTCAGCACCACCAACCTGGACATGAAGGGCAATTTTATTTTGCGCATGGGCGTGGACGGCACCGCGCCGCTCAACCCGGATGCCGGCAGCACCGGCGGCGACACCAGCACTGCAGACGCCGGCAGCAGCACGCCTGACGCCGGTAGCACCGTCAAAGATACGCTGGTTCCGGTTCAGCCCCCTGAAATCACGGGAATCACCCCCGCGTCCGGGGCGGTCGACAAGCCCGTGTCGGTCGACATCTACGGCAAGAACTTTCAAAAAGGCCTCATCGCCAAGCTCGGCACCGAGGCCATCAAGGTTCAAGACGAGACGGTGACGCCGACCGCGTTTTCGGCGGTGGTGGTCGGTGTGCCAGTTGGCACCTATGACCTCGTGGTCAAGAATCCGGACGGCCAGGTAGCCTTCAAGACCGCTGCGTATACCGTCAAGCCTGCCGAGGCCCCCGACGCTGCGGTCGATGTCCAAGCTGACGTGCAAGAGACGGTCGCCGCGCCCGAAGTGACGGCGGTGCCCGAAGTGGCGCCGGAGGCGACGTCGGCCGGGCCGTTCACCTTGGAAAACGTCGCGCCGTCGTGTGTGGAAAACCGCCAGGATGCGCAGTTGGTGGTGTACGGCACCGGCTTTGTCAAAGGCATGCAACTCAAGGTGGGCACCACGCCGCTGGTCGCCGTCGATGTGGTCAGCACCGGCAAGGCGACCGGGCTTTTGCCCAAGGATGTCGCGGCCGGCACCTATTCGCTGTTCGGGACCTTGCCGAGCGGCGAACAAAAAGCGCTCGCCAACGCCGTGCGGGTGGCGGTCAACTGCAGTCCGGCGGTGGTCGGTTCCAATTCCAGCGGCGGCTGCGCTGCGACGCCACGCGGTCACCCATGGGCTGCCGCGTTGGCCAGTCTTGCGATGGCCTTGCTGGTCGCACGGCGCATCCGGCCGGCCTGGCTGCGGGTCAGCGTCCGGTTGTGACCGCCCGCTCGCCGACCGCGAAAGTCCCGCTCGCCAAAAACTCGGCAACGCGCTCCCGCACGGCCGGATCGTCCATGATCCAGGTGTGGGTGGCCGGCACCTCTAAGTAGTGGTGCGCCAGATCGGGCCGGGTTTCGGCTGCGGCCACGGTGCCGTCGCTCGCCAGATCGGCCGGCAACACGCCGAGCGCCCGCGTCGCCCACGAGATTGGATTGCCCCAGTGCAGGCCCGCTGTGCCCGCAATCACGCCAATTGCGTCGATGCGACCGGGCGGATGCCAGTCGTCGGGTGGTTGCGCCACCTCGCCGCCGGCCGGGCCGTAGAACCATTGGAACAGCCGCCAGTCGGCGAACGCCCGCGCCACTCGACTGCCGCGCACCGGCGGTGCCAGCATCACCAGATGACCGATGGCCAGGTGCCGCGCCAAATGCAGCGCCACGATCCCGCCCAGCGAATGGGTGACGGCGTGGACGGGCCGGTTCAGCACGGCCTCGCCGTGCGCGGCCACCAGGCCGTCGCGCACCGCCAGCGCCGCCTGGGCCACCGGCACCCGCCTGGACGGCCAGGTAAAGTTCCAGGTCGCATAGCCGCGCCGGCGCAGGTCGGCGTCGAGCCCCCGCATCGACAGCGCAGTGCGCGCCAACCCATGCAACACCACGACCAACGGTGATTCGTCCAAGTGCTACGCGTCCTTTGGCGCCGGCCGCTCGAAAAGCGGCACCAGGTCTGCCGGGCGGTATTTGTCGACCAGTCGCACGACCTCGTCTTGCAGGCGGTCGCGGGTGGCGCGCAGGGCCACCAGTTCGCGGCGCAGGACCGCAATGCGGCCGGCGGTTTGCAGCATCTCCCACACCCGCAGCCCTGTTTCCAACGCCCGCAAAGCCGCCCAGCCGCTCAATGGCAACAGCACAGCCAGCGCGACTGCCCACGGCCAGCCGAAAAGCCAGCCGACCATGCCGATGAGGCTGCCGTGCAGCAGGGGCAGCAGCACCAGCCCCATCATCAGCTTGGTGGTGCCGATGACGTCTTTGCGCGGCGAAAACCGCACCCCCAAAAGCCCGATGACCAGCGCCACCGGCCCTTGCAGGATCAGCCCCGGCAATGCCAGCGGGGCCCACACCAGGGCGTCCATCAGGCGCAGCGCGCACTTGCCCGCGACCTCCCATGCGCCGACGGGCCGCAGCACATCGCTGTCGTCCAAATCCAGCTGGCGCAGCCGTTGCAGGTAGTCGCGCACCTGGCCCAGCAACAATTGCACGTCCGGCAGGTCTTTGACCTTGGGATAGGCCGCGTTGAAGCGCCGCGCCAGTTCGACGCGCTGCCACAGCGCAATGTCTTGCGGCTGGTACAGGCGGCGAACGGCATTGAGCAGCCGCGCCGTCTCCCAGTCCTCGGCGTTGACCGTTAGCTCGCGCAGCGCCGTGTCGATGTCGGCGGTCAGTTGCCGCGCGGCCGCCTTGTCGTCGCGCAAGAAGGCGTCACGCCACGCTTCGCCGACCTCGATCGGTGCGCCGTACTGCACCACCACCCGGCTGCGAAAGCGCTTGGGGTGCAGGTAGGTCAGGCCGACCGGCACCACATCGACGACCTGGTCGTGGCGATGCGCGGTGTCGAGCGCGATCCGCGCCGCGCCGGTCTTGAGCCTTTGCAGCTGCGCCTCGTCGTGGCTCAGGCCCTCGGGAAAAATGCCCATCGCGCCGCCGCCGGCCAGCACTTGCGACATCGCGTCGAACATCGACGAATTGTCGACGTTGGCGTGGTCGCTTTTGCGCTGCACCGGCACCGCGCCCACCCCGCGCAAAAGCATGCGCATGGGCAGGGTCTTGAACAGCACATCTTTGGCGGCCAGCCGCACCGGTCGCGGGCACGTGGCAATGATCAGCAAAGGGTCGATCAGCGAATTGGGGTGGTTGCCGCACAGCAGCGCCGCGCGCACCCCCTCGTCGGGCACGTTTTCGCGGCCGATGACTTCGACCTGGCGAAAAAACACCCCGACCGGCACTTTGAGAATCGCGCGCAGCAGGTGGTAGAGCAGCACGTTGACCTCGCCGACCGGCAGGATCTGCTTGGTGTCGGCTATCCCGGGT
>CAXRHS010000468.1:0-2846 GCA_964230235.1 Myxococcota bacterium | reverse complement strand
GTTGACAGCGGTCCGAGTTTGCGTCGGCGCTGAGTTGACAGTGGGACTTGGGCATCCTTGGTTTGGCCTGCTTCGACCTCTTTCACCCTCGACCCGCGGAGTTGAAAATGAACACCCCGAACCTCCCAATCGCCCGCAAGGCAATGGCAGCCCTTGGCGCTGCGGCGCTGGTCGCCGGCTGCAACAACACCGACGACGCTTGCCGCGTCGCTGACGGCGTGCGCGTCTGCGGCGAGATCGGTGCCAGCCTCTACACGGTCGACATGGCGTCCACCCCAATCGAGTGGCCGCCCGTTGCGGTGCAGGACGGCAGCCTGATCGTCGCCCGCGGCGATCAACTGCTGCGGATCAGCAAGACCGGCGCGGTCACGCCCATCGGCAAGGCCGGGCAAGACCTGACGGTGCCGTCGGCGGACGAAAGCGGCAACCTGTACCTGATGGGCGGCGGCCAGGCCGGCGCGCAGATCAAGGCCCTGGATGGCCAGCAGATGGGCAACGCGCGCTGGCAGCAAAACCTCGCGGGTGCCCCAGTCGGCACGCCGGCCAGCGTCGGCAAGGACAACGTCTACGCCGCGACCACCGACTGGGGCGACCAGTCCACCCTGTACGTGCTCGATCGCAAGACCGGCGCCATTGTCGGCAGCCGCAAGGGTGCGTCGCCGGCGGCGGTGCTGCCCGATGGCTCGATCCGCTACCTGTCGGGGCTGATGCCGTCTGAGCCGGTGTTCAACACCGACAATGCGACCGTGACCCGCTACAAGAACCTCGTCGCAGAAGACGTCAATGGCAAGGTGCTGTGGACCGCGCCTTCGACCACCGGCTACGTCGACTTCGCGCCAGGCCCCAAGGGCGAGACCTACGCGGTCACCGGCGGTGACAACGTGCTGCGCCGCATCGACGCCAACGGCTCGGTCAAGTGGACGTTTACGCCCGATTGCAACAATTGCACCGTCGCGGCGGCACCGACTGTCACCCGTGACACGGTGTACTTTCCGGTGTGGGAAAAGAAAGTCGAACCCGTCGATCCGCTGTATGCCATCGACGCCGAGACCGGCAAGAAGAACTGGGTCTACAACGGCTTTGGCACCACCAAGAGCAGCTACAGCGGCGGCAAGCTGCTGACGCCGGGCGGTTCGGGCGGCACGCCGGTCGACAAGTTCAGGACCCAGCATCACCCGGCCGGTCGCCCGGTGGTCGCCCAGGACGGCACGCTTTTCGTGGCGACCGATGGCGCGCTGTCCGCGCTCGACAAGAATGGTCAGGTCACCGGTCTGGCCATCTACGATGCCTCTGCGGGTGAAGTTTCGCTCGCGACCGGCTTCATGGCGCAGCCCGCTACCTGGATCAACCCGGGCGTGCGGCCGTCGCCCGTCTTGTCGCCCGACGGCACCCTGTACGTGTGGGATGGCGCCCAGTTGCGCGCCTTTGCCGCCGGCAAGCCCGCAATCGACAGCGCCTGGGTCGCGCCGTTCGGCACCACGCGCAACGATGGTCGGATTCCGCAGTAACGCGATCGCCTTGCTGATGGCCGGCGGCTGCGCTTGACCACAGCGGCACCCCTCTTGCGGCGAGTCCCTCGGTTGGCGCAGACAGTACGCGCCAACTGGTGGCTCGCCGCAGGTGTTTTTGGCGCAGCCGTGTCGGCGGCGTGCTCAGCGCCCCAGGTCGAGCCCGCGCCGCCGCCGTCTGCAGAGTTTGCTGGCGTCGCCTACCCAGGGCCGACGCGCCCGCCCGCTGGGGCCTCGCAACCTGCGCCGAGCCAACAACTGGACCTGCCGCTGCCCTCTGGCCTGCCGCGCGCGGAAGCTGTTGACAAACAGGCCTTTGCCGCTGGCCTCCAAAATGCCGCCGTCCGCGATGAGGCGCAGTTGCGGCTCGCGCGCGACTACCACCGCATCGTCGAACTGCTGTTGCGGGCGACTCCGGGCACGGGCGGCTCCGCTGAGGCGTATGACAGCGTTCCGGTCTATCGATTGCACGACGAGTTGGTCGACGAGTGGCGCGTGCTGTCGTTGCGCGCCGCGGCCCTCGACCAGCGTTGGGCCCGGCTCGCCGAATCACTCGGGATTTCAGTGGCTGGTGGCTTTGAGGCGAAGGACCGCGCAAGCCGCTTGCGCCTGCAGCAGCGGTTCGCTCAATGTGTCGACGCTGATGCACTTGCGCGTTTGGACCACGCGGCCACCTGGAATCGCCTGCGCAGTGCCGGTCAAGACGCCGCACAGATTGCGGCCGACCCGCCGCCAGCGATCCAGTTTGCCCGCGACGTGCAGATGATGGCGCGGGCCATGCAGTGCGGGCGTCTGGCGTTGCAAGTCATTCGATCGATGTGAGCCATGCCAGAACTGCCCGAGGTCGAGACGGTGCGCGCCCATCTTGCGGCTCGCTTGCCGGGCGCTCGACTCAAAGTCGTCCAATTGACGCGCCCGGACTTGCGGTTTGCCATGCCGGCCGCGGCGTTGAAGGCCTTGGCGGATGCCACGGTGGTTGCGGTCGACCGGAGGGCCAAGTACCTGCTCTTGCGCACCAACGCCGCGACGGTGGCCCCGACGGCCTTGGTCCATTTGGGCATGAGCGGTCGCCTTTTCGTCGATGACGAGGAACCGCAACAGTGGCGCAAGCACGAACATTGGCGTTGGCAACTTGAAGGGGCAAATGGCCCGCTGTGGTTGCGGTATGTGGATCCCCGCCGCTTTGGCGTGCTCGACGTCGTTGCGGCCGACGGCCACCACAAGTTGCTTGCCGACTTGGGGCCAGAGCCGCTAGGGCCCGATTTCACCACAGAATCGCTGGGACTGGCCCTTTGGGGGCGCAAAGTACCGGTCAAAGTGGCGTTGATGGACGCGGCG
>CAXRHS010000467.1:0-7943 GCA_964230235.1 Myxococcota bacterium | reverse complement strand
CGTCGGGGGCCTCGCAAGCCATCACCCTGGCGACGTTTTTGGGCGGCATGGCGCTGGGCGCTGCCTTGTGCGGCGTGGCGCAGCGCGGCATCTTGCAACGCACGCCGCGGCCGCTGCTGGCCTACGCGGTGCTGGAGGCCGCAATCGGCTTGTGGGCGGCGGCGCTGCCCGAAGTGACCGAGGCCGTACTGGGCACCTTGGAGCACTGGCTGACCGGCCGCGATGCCGGCGACCCGTTGTCGCTGGCGGCCAAGCTGACGGCTTGCGCCCTGGTCGTCTTGCCGCTGACCACCGCGATGGGCGCGACCCTTCCGGCGCTGGCCGCCGGTGTCGAGCGCTTGCAACCGGCACAGGGCGTGCAGCTGGTGTCGCGCTATTACTGGCTCAACGCGGCCGGTGCGGCTTTTGGCGCGACCTTGGCCGGTTTCGTACTGGTCGAAGCGCTCGGGCTGGCACCATCGCTGTACGCCGGCGCAGTCGTCAACCTGCTGGTCGCGGTGGCGGCGTGGTGGTTTGGCCGTCGCCAACTGGCGGTCGACGGGCGCGGCAGCGGCGACACCGCAACCGGCAGCGATGACGCACCGATCGGCCGGTTCGTGCTCGCCGCGTTTCTGACCGGCTTTGTCGCATTGCTCGCCGAGGTGTTGTGGACGCGTGCCGTCGCCCTGTGGCTCGGCGCCTCGGTCTATGCCTTTGCCTTGATGCTGGCCGTCACCATCACGGGCATTGCCACCGGTAGCGGCATCGCGGCGCGCCTGATCGGCCGCGGCGTGCGACCGGCGGTGTTGTTGGCTTGGACGCAAGCCGGGGCCGCGGTGTGCGCCGTGGGTCTGATGGCGCGACTCGACGGCGCGACGCTGCAGCTGATGCACACCCGGATGCGGCTGGTGCGCGATCCCGACAACTACCCGCTGTGGCTGGTGCTATCGGCCGGCATCGTGGCGCTGCACCTGCTGCCGGCCGCCCTGTGCCTGGGCGCGTCGTTTCCGGCGCTGCTGGCTTCGGCGCGCGCCGCCGGAGCGCGGGTGGATCGGGCTGCAGCGCGGATTCTGGCCGCCAACACGCTCGGCAACCTGCTCGGTTCGCTGTCGGGTGGCTTTGTGGTGATGCCATGGCTGGGCATGGCCGGCGCTTTGCTCGCCTCGGCGGCGGCCTCGCTGGCGGTGGCGGCGCTGGTCGCTCAACGGCCGTGGACGCGCGCCGGCCAGGGCGGCTGGGCGTTGGCGGCGCTGGTCGCGGCGCTGGTCGCGATCCTCAACCCGCACAAAGACGAAGCGCTGACCAAGGGCCTGTTCCGGCTGCACCCACCGGCCGACAAGATCGACCCCGGCGCGCGGCTATGGTCCAACGTGGCGGGCCACATCGAACTGCGCATCGACGGCAAAGATGTCACGGTCACCGTCGAGAGCTTTGCCGGCAACCACTTGAGCTACGCCACCAATGGCAAGCCGGAAGGGGGAACCGGCGATGTGCCGACCCAACTTCTGCTTGGCCTGGACGGTTACATCGCGGTGCCGCACGCCAAAGATGCCCTGGTCATCGGGTTGGGCACGGGCCAGTCGGCGGCGGCCGTCGCCGCCAAGGCCGATGTGCGCGTCCATGTCGTTGAGTTGTCGGCACCCGTGTTGGAAGCCGCGGCTCTTTTCAAGGACCTGAACGACGACATCCTGCACAACCCGCGCGTCCAAATCACCATCGCCGACGCCCGCGAGGTTTTGCGCTCGCTGCCGCCGCACAGCCTGGACCTCGTGGTCTCGGAGCCGAGCAATCCGTGGGTCGCCGGGGTCGCCGACTTGTTCACGGTCGAGGCTTTCGAGCGCATCGCCACCCGCCTGCGCAAGGGCGGCGCGCTGGTGCAGTGGATCCAGCGTTACGAGATGAGCGACGCGACTTTTCGCAGCATCTTGTGCACGTTGCACACGGTGATGCCGCACATGGCGCTGTTTCGGACCATGCCCGGCGATCTGGTGGTGGTGGCAAGCCCCTGGCCGCTGCAGCCGGATCTGCAGGCGGCGCGCGCCGTGTTCGACTCGCCCGCGGTGCGCGCGTACGTCGGCAAGCGCCAGGGCGACTACGTGCCGGACGACCTGCCGCAGCTGCTCATCAACCAGCTCGCCGGTTCCCAAGCGCTGCAGACGTATTGCGGCGGTTTCTCGCAGGCCTTGTCCGAGAGGCGGCCGCGGCTTGAGTTCAGTGCGCCGCGCGATGTGTTTGCCCACGCCAACGCCGAGGCGACGCAACTCTTGCTCGATACGCGGCTCGGCAACAACAGCGACACGTGGCTCGCTGACCTGCAGAAGCAAAGCCCGCTGAGCGGCGCTGAGCGCAAGGGGTTGCTCGCCTACCTCAAGCGCAGCGCCCACAAAGGCGACGCGCCCGTGCAGCTGGCGCTGGCCGCCGAGTTGCCAGCCGAGGTCAGCGCGACCCTGGCGGCGTTGCCGGCTGACCCGCCCACCGGGGCAAAGGAAGCCAGCGCGTGGTGCCAGTGGCTGGTGCGCGCCGTCCCAGCGCTCGGCGAAGCGCAGGCCACCGTCGTCGGGCCGGTCGTCAGCGGCGCCAAGGCGACGGCCTGGCTTGAGCGCTGCACGCAAGGTGACATTGCGGGCGGCCGCGCCGGCTTGCGGGTGGCGCCGACGAAGCGTGCGGTGCGCCACCAACCGTGACCGGTTAGGGCCCGTAAAAAATCTACTCGATTTTCTACGTTGGCACGCTGCTTGCTTGGTGGGTCGCAAGCTCGCGACTTTGCAAGTCGACTCGCCGCTCCGCTCCGCGCACGTATCGATTGACTTGTTCTTTTACAGGCCCTTAGGCTTGTAGCCAAAACGGCCTCCGGCGCGGCAGACCCAAAAGAGGGGGAAACGCGACAAACCTCTTTCCAAAACCTCACTTCGGGGAGAGGGCCTGAGGTCAAGTCGTCCCGTCCACTCGCGCAGAGGAGGACCCTGCGAATGCCCTAGGGGCCCGTAAAAAATCTACTCGATTTTCTACGTTGGCCCACTGCTTGCTTGGTGGGTCGCAAGCTCGCGACTTTGCAAGTCGACTCGCCGCTCCGCTCCGCGCATGTGTCGATTGACTTGTTCTTTTACAGGCCCAAGGAACGCGGCGCCGTGGACCTGGACCCTGGCAACGGGTCAGGTACACTGCGCGCCCCTCCCCGCAAGGCAGCCCTCCATGCGCGACCTCGTCGTTCTGTACGAACATCCCCAATGGCAGCAGCCCCTGTTTGAGGCGCTGACGGCGCGCGGCGTCGATTTCGCCGCCTATGACTTGAAGTCTGCGGCCTTTGGCGAAAGCGATCCGCCCGCGGCGCGGCTGTACTTCAACCAGGCCAGCCCGAGCGCCTATGTCCGCGGCAACACGCGGGCAGTGCCCTACGCCCTTGCGCTGATGGAGGACCTGGAAGCGCAAGGGGTGCGCGTGCTCAACGGTTCGCGCGCGTTTCGGCTGGAACTGAGCAAGATTGCGCAGGCGCGCCTGATGCGCAGCCTGGGCATCGACCACCCGCACAGCGCGGCGTTCAACTGCGTCCAGGCGGTGCGTACGGCGGCTGCGCAGATCGGGCTGCCGGCCATCCTCAAGCCCAACCAAGGCGGCAGCGGCGCCCGCATGTACAAGGTCAATACCCTGGCAGACATCGACGAACTGCTGGGCGGCGACAGCGCGCTATGGGCGCCCGATCACCTGTTCGTGCTGCAAGAGTACCTGGACCACGACGCCCGCGGCGCCGGCATCATTCGCCTGGAGTTCGTCGGCGGCGAATTGTTGTACGCGATGCGCGTGCGATCTTCGGGTGGCTTCAACTTGTGCCCGTCGGAGGTGTGCCATCCCGTGGATGGTGTCGAGGGCGCCTGCGCAGTCCCGGCGGCGCAGCCGACCACCTTCGAACCCTACCCGGAGGTGCCAGCGGAGGCCGTTGCCGCAGCTCGCCGCATCTTTGTCGCGGGCGGTCTGGACATCGGCGGCATCGAGTACCTGGAACTCGCCAACGGCCGGCGGGTGTTCTATGACGTCAACGCGAACTCGAACCTGCGGCGGCCGGTGGCAGCGGCGTTCGGCTTTGACCCGTTTGAACGCGTGGTCGACTGGTTGGTGGGGAGGCTGTCGGCCGCGCCGTGACACGGCCGGCAGGTAGGGCCCGTGCCAAAACAACTCGATCGACACGAGCGCAGAGCGCAGCGGCGAGTCGACTTGCAAGGTCGCGAGCCTGCGATACACTTGGCAAGCAACGGGCCAACGTGGAAAATCGCATAGATTTTGCGCGGGCCCTTGGCATCGACTGCCCGAGTCGGCGCTGTCCGAAAAGTGCTTTGAACATCGCATCAAGGCCAACACCTACTTGTACGCGCCACACCGTCGGCGCACAGTCGGTGCCGTCCAGGGGTGCGGGGAGGACGCTGGCGCGCTCCCATCGCCCATGCGGAAAATCAGGCGACGGAAGGTGGCGCGATGAGCCCAGAGTGGTGCAGTGTTTTCGATGACCTCGGCGTACCTGTGTTGGTGTTGAGCGCAACGGGCGAAATTGTTCACCTCAACCAGGCCTGGACGGTCTTGGCTGGCCTTTCTCGCGAAGCCGCAGTTGGCCAGCCAATGGGTGCACTCTTGCCGGGCTGGTCGGTCGTCGCGTCCTGCGAACCAGGCGATCCAGCCGACCGCCGGCGGGCCACCTGGCAGAGCGGCGCCGACCGCCGCAGTGCGGAATTCGTCGTCACCCTCAGCCATGGCTGTGAACTCTGGGCTGGCAACGCTGGCGCGACAGCAACGACCGTCCGCAACGATTTACCGACGGCGCCGATCCTGCAAGATCGGCGCATCTTCGCGGCGCTCGTCGAAAACTCCTCGGACTTCATCGGCATCGCGACCCCGGACGGCACACCGGTCTACCTCAACCCCGCCGGCCGTCAAATGATTGGCCTTGGCACCCGCGACATCGCGGGCACCACGATTCCGGAATACTACCCAGATGACCAGCAAGAGCTGGTGGCCAACGTCATCGTCCCGGCGATGCTGCGCGACGGCCAGTGGCGCGGCGACACCGCGTTTCGCCGGTTTGACACTGGTGAGGCGATCCCGGTCTCGGACGAGCACTTCGTCATCACCGACCCGCAGACCAAAGAGGTCCTGGGTCTGGGCACCATCACCCGCGACATGACCGAACTGCGCCGCGCCCAGCGGGAGGCCGAGCAGAGCAACGAGCGTCTGCGCGCGGCCAACGACGAAATCACCCGCTTGTACCAGCAGGCGCAGGCGCTCGACCGCGCCAAGACGGAGTTCTTCTCCAATGTCAGCCACGAATTGCGTACGCCGCTGACGCTACTGCTTGGCCCGCTGGAGCGCACCTTGGGCAGATCAGGATTGCCGCCCGAGTTGGAGGGCGATCTACAGTTGGCTCACCGCAACGCGCTTCGCCTGCTGCGCCTGGTAAACACGGTGCTCGAATTGGCGCGCGTCGAGGCTGGCGGCACACAGGCGCGCTTCGTGCCGACCGACCTCGCCGCGTTCACGCGCTCGCTGGTGACGGTCTTCGAGGCCGCGTTTGCGACCGCGGGGCTGACCCTGCGCGTCGACTGCCCAACGACCCCGGACCACGCGTGGGTGGACCGCGAACGGTGGGAAAAGATCGTCATGAACCTGCTCTCCAACGCCCTGAAGTACACGCAGGAGGGCAGTGTCACCGTGAGCCTGCGCCAGGACCACGGTCAATTCGTGCTGCGTGTCAGCGATACAGGCAATGGGATCGCAGCGACCGAACTGCCGCGCGTCTTCAAGCGGTTCGTTCGCGCCGCAGGCACCAATGGGCGGTCGCACGAGGGAACCGGCATTGGTTTGGCGTTGTCGCGCGAACTGGCGCGCCTGCACGGCGGCGACATCGAGGTCACCAGCGTCTTCGGTCGCGGGACCACCTTCACCGTCACCATCCCAACTGGGCGCGCCCACCTAGGAGCGGCAGCGACAGACCAGGACGCGGGCCAGGCGGTGCCCAGCCAGTCCGCGCAATACGTCGACGAGGCGATGGGCTGGGTGCGCGGAGCGGCGGACGTCGTTCAGGCGCAGGCGCCCGCGGGTGCACCGGTGGTGGTCGTGGCCGACGACAACGCCGACTTGCGCAGCTACGTCGCTGGGTTGCTTGCACCACACTACCGCGTCGTGCAGGTGGCGGACGGCGAGGAGGCGCTGCGGGCAATCGCCGAGCAGCGACCTGCGCTGCTGCTGTGTGATGTGATGATGCCCAACCTGGACGGCTTTGGGGTCTTGGCCAGCCTGCGCAGCCAGCCGGCCACGCAGACGCTGCCGGTGATTCTGCTGTCGGCGCGCGCTGGCAGCGAGTCGTCGGTCGAGGGCCTGGAGGCCGGGGCGGACGACTACATTGCCAAGCCGTTCACCGCCGCGGAACTATTGGCACGGGTTCGCGCGCTGTTGGCCATGGCGGAATTGCGCGACCGGGCGACCGGCGAACTGCAGCGCGCCAATCGCGTCCTGGAAGAGGCGCGTCGCACCGCGGAGGCGGCGGCGGCGGCCAAGTCGACCTTCCTCGCCAGCATGAGCCACGAGATTCGGACGCCAATGAACGGCGTCATGGGCATGCTCGACCTGCTGCGCGAGACCAATTTAGATAACAGGCAGCGCGATTTCGTCGATTTGGCGCACCGAAGTGCTGATGGCCTGATGGTGGTCATCAACGACGTTCTCGACTTCTCACGCATCGAAGCGGGCCGCGTGGAGTTGGAGCATCAACCGTTTGACCTGTGCGTGCTGGCCGAAGACGTCGCGGCGATGCTTGCCGTGCGCGCGCGCGAGAAGCAACTGGACCTGATCGTGGACTACGACGTGCGGCTGCCACGGTCGCTGCTCGGCGACGCGGCGCGACTGCGCCAGGTGTTGACCAACCTGTTGGCCAACGCCGTCAAGTTCACCGCGGCAGGGCACGTCATCTTGCGCGTCGAAAGCGCTGACGCTGCGCAAGATGTGGTTCGCGACCCGGTCGCGCTGCGCATCAGTGTGCGCGACACCGGCATTGGCATTCCCGCCGAGCAGCACCAGGCGATCTTCGACCGCTTCACCCAGGTGGATGCGAGCACGACCCGCCGATTTGGCGGCACTGGGTTGGGTCTGGCGATCGCCAAAGGACTCATCGAGCGCATGGGGGGGCGGATTGGCGTCGACAGCGTAGAGGGCGATGGTACGACGTTCTGGGTCGAGTTGTGCTTTGCGCGTGCCACTGACGGCGGAGCGGTGCCTGCATTCAGCCGCGACGCCGAGATCCTGGCCGGCGCGCGCGTCCTGGTCGTCGACGACAATGAGGTCAACCGCGAAGTGCTGCATAGCATGCTCGCTGCTTGGGGGTTGCGCAACGGCAGCTATGGCGACAGCGACAGCGCGCTGATGGCGCTGCGCGACGCCGCAGCCCAGGGCGACCCCTACGCCGTGGCGGTGGTCGACTACGATATGCCCGGCACCGACGGCGAACTGCTGGGCCGCATCATCAAGGGCGACCCTATGTTGCGCGGTACGTCGCTGGTGATGCTGACGTCCGTTGACCGACGCGGCGACCTGACGGCGGTCAAACGCGCGGGGTTCTCGGCTTGCCTGCTCAAGCCGGTGCGCCAATCGGCGCTGTTCGACACGCTTTTGACGGTGTTGAGTACCCGCACCAGCCAGCCCGCGGCGATATATGCGCCGCCGATCAAACAGAGCGACAGCAACGGCGAGCGTCCGGCGGTGCTGGTCGTGGAAGACCACGCGGTCAACCGTATTATCGCCAGTGCCGTGCTGACCCGCCTGGGCTGCGACGTGCATGAGGCTGTGGACGGCAAAGAGTGCATGCAGCAGGTGCCGACTCGCAACTTTTCTCCCATTTTCATGGATATCCAGATGCCAGAACTGGATGGGTTTGCCGCGACCAAGCAGATCCGTAGCTTGCCCGGCGCAGCGTCAACCGTACCGAT
>CAXRHS010000466.1:0-5562 GCA_964230235.1 Myxococcota bacterium | reverse complement strand
CCGTGTTGACCCGTTGGCAGCGCGGCGAAGTCGACCTGCGCCTGGCCGACGCGATGCCTACACCGGACGCCATGCTGCACGCGCAAGCCCACGGTTGTCGCTGGTTGTCGCTCTTGCCGCCCGGCGCGGACTGTGGCCCCGAGCCCTCGCCGTTCGCCTTTGCCCTGCATGACCTGTGCCACGCCGCCCACTACTTCGACCCGGCCCACCACCAGGCCCAGCGCGGCTTTTTTGCAGCGGTGTGGAGCGCCACCCAGATGCCCGGGTTCGCAACCTGGTTGGCGCAGTGGGACGGGCAGGGCCCGTCGGAATTTCACAAAGTCTGTGCCGACATGAACGGTTCGGTGCTTTTCCTTTGGGCGGCGCTGCGCAAGAAGGTCACCAATGCGGCGGTGCAGACTGGTCGCTCCCCGACAGAGGCTGCCGCGGAATTGGCCGACTGGCTTGGCCTGACCGGTGCCGCCCGCGTCGCAGCCTTGCGCTTCTCGGTGCACCGCGACGCCGACCACGCTCTGGCCATCGCCGACGCGCAAGTGCTTGAAAACTGGTGGTCTACCCGGGCCTGAAGCGGGCCTGAAGATAGGGGGGATCGTTCAGATCACGCGGCAACATCCCGGCCGGGCACACAACCGGTGCGCTATTGGCGACCAGCGTTGCGCGGTCGCAGGCGTCGCCGTGCCAGGTACACTCCGGCTCCGTCCCCTGGCACGTTTGGCCGGTAGCATCGATGCGAACCGGGCACCACCTGGGCGTGCATTTGCTGCCATCGAGGTCGGCGACCGAAGGACTTTCGACCTGGCATTCGGGCGGTCCAACTGCGATGCAGAGCCCGGTCGCGGGCTCTACAACCTTGCCGCCTTGGCAGTTGATGCACCCGCCGCCTGCTGTCGCCCTGCTCGCCAGCGAAGTTCCGCAAATCGACGACGTCCAGGCTGTTCCCGCAGGCTTTGTCGGCTCCGCGTATGCTGCGATGCCGATGACCAAAGTGGAAAGCCAACGAACAGCCATGCCCAGGGTGTAACCGATGGTCGCAGTCGGCGCAAGGCGGCACAGGCCCGAAGCGGGCCGCATTGCGCGCCTTTGCCCGTCGCAAGTACAGCCAAGAACCACATTTCGGCGCTGGCCTTGCGCTCGCGTGGCCTGGTCTGGTATCGAAACCGTGGGCGCAACCCGCCCAGCCTGCCCGAGACCGTGCGCCCAGGACCACCGGATGAGCTCCAACCCCGCCGCCTCCGCAGCCACCGACCACTGGAATACGGTCTACGCCACCAAAGGCGCCGACCATGTCAGTTGGTACCGACCACACCTCGACGAGTCGCTGCGCTTGACCCGCTCGCTCGGCCTGCCTGCCGACGCGCACTTGATCGACGTCGGCGGTGGGGCCTCGACCCTGGTCGACGACTGGCTCGACCTCGGCTTTGCCAACCTGCACGTGGTGGATCTGTCCCAGACGGCGCTCAACGTGGCGCAAGCGCGTTTGGGCGACCGCGCTGCGCGGGTCCAGTGGCTCGCCGCCGACATCTGCAAAGTTGACTTGCCGGCCGCCACCTTTGATTTCTGGCACGACCGCGCGGTTTTCCACTTCCTGCGCGACGCAGACCAACGCGCGGCCTATGTCGCGGCCGTGCGCCGCTCGGTCAAAGTCGGCGGTCACGTGCTGGTCGCCACTTTTGCGCCGCAAGGCCCGACGCGCTGTTCTGGACTCGATGTGATGCGCTACGACGCCGACAGTCTGCACGGCGAGTTTGGCGTGGGTTTTGAGCGCGTGACTGCGACCCAGGAGCAGCACCACACGCCCTGGGGCAGCGAGCAGGCCTTTGTGTACTGTCTGTGTCGGGTGGCCGGCTGAGTTCGCCGGCATTCGGCGGTTCAAGTGCAGCCAAGGCCCACGCGCTCGTTGACGTACCGGTCGTCGGACACTGGAACCTACCGAGACGCCGTGAACACCAATAAGTATTGGTAGGGCAACAAGCTATCGTCGCGGCGGACCAGGCCGTACCCGGCCTGAGCGAACTCGCCGGCAATGGTCTCGGGCGCCAGGCGCATCGCCGCCGGCGGGCCGACTGGGATATCACCGAGCTTATAGTCCACGACGGCGACCCGAGCGCCCGGCTTGAGGTAGCGGCGCAGTCGGCCGAGCCAGGCGACGCGGTCGGTCAGGTGGTGCCAGGTGTCGACGGCCAGCAGCACGTCGACAGGCCCGGGCAGGTTGGCGTCGTCCGTCGTGCAGCGCACCGGCACGAGGTTCTTGACCTTTTCGTGTGCGGCACGCTTGCGCAGGTGGTCGGTCATGTCCGGTTCGACGTCTGCGGCGTAGACTTTGCCCTTGGGGACGGCGCGCGCCAGCCGGACCGCGAAATAGCCGGTGCCCGCACCGAGATCGGCCACCGTGTTGGTGGGTTGCAGGCTGAGCGCTGCCACGACCGCGTCCGGCTTTTGCCACCCGTCGCGGGTCGGGTCGTCAAAGACTTTGCGCCATTTCTCCGCGTCCTTGAACGAATGACCGTGCGCCGGGTGGCCGTCGCCGTGCGCCGCCTTGCCGTGGCTGCCACCAGATTTGGCGCGAAAATGGTCGGCGCGGTCCGCAGCCAGCCACGCGCCTGCAACAGTCTCAATCCAGCCGTAGGTGGCGTCGTGGCGCACGAAAGCAATCGCGCGTTGCCCGCCCTTGGGCGCAATGCCGCCCTCGAATCGCTGGAAAATCGGGCTTTTGGAGCCACCTTCTGCGCAAGCGCGGCGTTCGAGGGCCACAAGGTCCGGTGTGTTGGCTGGGACCACGGTCACGCTGGCGCCCGCAGGCAGACTGGCGGCGTCGGTGGGCGGTGCGAGCCACTCGATGAGCCGGCCATGCCAGCGATAGTAGTTGTAGGGTGCGCACTTCTTCGCGCCGGTATCGCCCACTGCGAATGCGTGCGGCTGTTCGGCCTTGGCGTCGAGTTCGACGAGCGCGATCCCGCCACCGGCCGCCAGCGTCTGCGTCACCACTTCGTGTAGCGACACGCCTTGCGTGTGGACCTGACCAGCATGGGCGACGCCGGCGCACAGGCACAACGGAACCACCAACCTGGCGGCGTGGGCATGGGGGTGAAGCAACCTTGGCATGGGGGCAGGTCCTGGCGCGCGCGGCGGCCGCGGCCCGGCAGTATGGACTGCCCCGCCCTGGCCGACAATTGATGCCCCCCCTTTGTTCAGACTCCTAAGAACAAAGGGGATTTTTCGATGGCCTTGATCACGGGGGTGTTCGGAGACCCGCCCCGGCAATGCCAAGTCCGTGCGACCCGATTCGCTCGACTCGCGGCCGCAGCGGATTGCGCCCGCCACCCGGCCGGCGTACCCTCTCTGTTCCGCGGCGCGCCCGCCGCCTGTCCATCGGTGACGCCATGTGGCCCTTGTCGAGCCCCAGTCTGCGCGCGGCTGCATTGGCCACGACGTTTTCATGCGCTGTCGCATGTGGCCAGGGCGACGCAATCGTCCCGACTGTCACCGCCAAGGGCGACGTCAGCGCAATTGAGGTCGTCGCCGACACCACCGCTGTCAGCACCGACGCCGACGCCGCGACGCCCGACCTTGCCGACACCGCCAGCCCCGAAACGGTCGATGCGGCGACTACCGACCAAGGGATGACGGACGTCTCCGGCCCTGCAGAGGTCGTCGCGGACACCACCAAGGCGTGCTCCACGGCCGCGGACTGTGGTTTGCAGGCCTGCAAGTCGGGCACCTGCGCAGCCTGTGTCGTCAGCGCGGACTGTGGCGGCGGTGCGACGTGTCTGGGCGGAAAATGCCTGCCGGACCTGACATGCGCCAGCGACAAACAGTGCCAGGACAAGGGGTTGGTGTGCGACAAGACCACCGGCAAGTGCGCCGAGTGCGCGGTCGCGGCCGACTGCCTGGCGGGCGGCAAGTGTCAGTTTGGTGTGTGCATCGCTCCCGGTGCCGCCTGCGCGACCACCAAGCAATGCCCGCTTGGCCAGATCTGCCACAAGGACCAGCAAAAATGCGTGCAGTGCACCGATTCGGCAGACTGCGCGACCGGCCAGGCGTGCGTCGCCACCATCTGCGTCCCCAAGGTGTGCACGCCGGCGGCAAGCAAGTGCGTGGCTGTCAACGCCATCGCTACTTGCGACTCGACTGGCACCTACTGGTCCACGGCGTCGTGCGATTCCGGCCACAGTTGCGTCGGCGACGACTGCAAGAAGTGGCTGTGCAAGCCAGACCAGTTGGTGTGCCAGGGCGCATTCGTGGTCAAGTGCGCGTCGGACGGCTTTGCCACCACGCCCGTGCAAGACTGCGCCAAAGATGGCAAGAAGTGCGAAGGCGGCAAGTGCAGCGCGGTGCTCGCGTGCACGCCGGGCACGGCGCTGTGCGACGGCGCCGATGCCGTCAAGCTGTGCAAGGCCGACGGCAGCGGATGGACCAGCATCGGCTGTAGCAAAGGCACGGCGTGTCAGTCGGGCGCGTGCAAGCTGCAGTGCAAACCCGGCGATGTCTTGGGCGGCGACACCTTGGCCGGTGGCGTCGACCTGGGTGCAGTGGCGGCCCTGGCCGACGACAGTTGGTTGTTGGCGGGCCAGGCCAAGCCGGCCGGCGTCGGCACGACCAAAGGCGTATTCGTCCGCGCCGATCCCTCTGGCAAGGCGATTTGGACCCAGGCTTTTGACGGTCCCGACTACGCCGGTTCTGCGTTGCGCGCGGTCGCAAGCCAGGGCCCAACCCTTGCCGCCGCCGGTTCGCTCGGTCAGGCCAGCAAGTACGCCAGTGCCATGTGGCTGGTGCGCGCCAACGCCGCCGGTACCTTGTTTGAACACGGCAAGTACAGTGACACCAGCGACGATCCGGCGGTGGGTTGGGACGCCGAAGGCTTGGCCCCCGATGGCGTCGGCGGTTGGTATCTGGCGGGGTCGCGCTTCACTGCTGGCCCGCAGAGCGCCGACGGTGTGGTGGTGCGAGTCGACGCGGAAGGCAAGAAACAGTGGCACAAAACCATGGGCGGCCTGTTTGGCGACGAGTTGTGGGCCATCGCCGCCGTGCCGTCGGGTGGCGCGATCGCGGTCGGCAGCACCTGGGCGAGCAACGAGGCCACCGGTTGGCTGGTGCGCCTCGATGGCGGGGGCAAGGTCTCGTTCGAACTCAAGCCGGCGTGGGCTTCAAGCTGCGTGCTGACCGCGGTCGCGGTCCAAGGCGAGTCGATCGCGACGGCCGGGCACTGCAGCGGCCAAGGCTGGTACGCAGCCTACGACATCAACGGCAAGCTGTGGTTCAAGGGCAAGCTGACTGCGAGCGACTTGCCCAACGCCGATGTCGCCGCCGGGGTGGTCTGGCTACCCGAAAAGGGCCTTTTGGTCGGCGGCGGCACCATGCCTGCAGGCAAGCAGGGCAAGGGCCTGGCCTTGCGCGTTGACGCGGCCGGTATCCTGACCGACGGCTGGCAGGTCAAAGTGGGCGACGGTTCGGCTCTTGTCGTCGACCTGGCCCGCCGCAGCGACGGGGCAGTGGCGCTGGTGGCCGGTCCGACGGTCGGCATCTACTGTGGTTGGTAGGCAGAGTTCCGGTTCTCGGTCCGCG
>CAXRHS010000465.1:0-2440 GCA_964230235.1 Myxococcota bacterium | reverse complement strand
GAGGGTAGCCAGGGTCGGCAGCACCAACTTGAGTTCAGTCAAGCCCGCGGACGGGCAGCCAGCCGCTGCCGGCAATAGCCCGGGCCCGTAGAGGCGCAAATCGGCCATGCCGTAGCCCGCCAACGGCACCGGCGTTTCTTCGGCAGCCAGGAGCGTGCCCTGCTGCACCGCGGCGACCACGTTGTCCAGGCTGAAGGTCGAGGGCGCGGCGGACACAAAGCCCACGACCTGGTCGGCGCCCGGCGGTCCCACCCAGGCCGACAAGTAGCGGCCGCCGTAATTGCGCACCAGCACGCCACTTGGATCGTCCGGATCGGCGACCACCTGGATGCCGCCCTGCACCTTTGCGGGTTCGACCGACAGTGGCCCGGCCTTTTGCCCCGGCGCCACCGACGCCGACGGCAACACGGTGTGGTCAAGCACGGCGAGCGCCGCGGCCACGGCCGCACTGTAGGCGGTTTGGAATTCTGCAGTCGCGGCCATGGTCTCCAGGTCGTCGCCGCGCTTGAGGCCGGCCGCCACCTCAGCGGCCAGTGCCTTGGTCTCGGCCAGCCCGGCCACCAAGGGGTCGAGGACAGCCAGGTCCGCGAGGTCGCTGTGCGCCACGAACGGCGCGAGCAAGACCAGCGCCCGGGCAGTGCTGGCGGCGTTGAGGTCCTCCGCAACGCCGGGCCGCGCGATGCGCAACAGGTAGGTGGGCGCCGTCTCCTGGTCCGCCGAAGCGGCCGACGCGAATACGAGTTGGGCTGCGGCGGGCGGCGTCGCCACGCTGTAGCGACCGTCGGTTTCCACTTTGCCCGCGGTCGTTGCGGTGGCGACGGCGAGCGGCTTGCCCAGCAGCGCGCGACCGGCGGGCAGTTGGGTGCGCGGGCCGGGGACGACCGCGGCGACGGGTGGTGGAACTGGCGCGCCCAGGCAGGCGGTGACGGCGAGGCCGAGGACGGCGAGGGCGAGCGGACGGGTGGGGTTCATGGTGCGCTCCTTGGAGGGCGTGGGGGATCTTCGCGGCGGTTGACGTTGCACGCTGGATGATCGCGTCGATCGTCGCGACGATTGCTACAGGCGCGGTCTGGATGGCGCACGGTCGGCCCGCGACCAGCCGCGGGTGCAACCCGGCGCGCCCAAACCCATACTGTTCAAGCTGGCGGTTTGCCAGCTGGAGAGACCATGGATCGCTTCGAAACCGTCGCCACCGCGGACGCAAACGGCGATGTGCATGTACACGTGGGCGTGCCTGGCGTGCGCGTGCGTGTCGTGGCCGAAGCTGTCGCTGACGCGGGAGAGGCACGGCGCGCTTGGATGGCGCAAGTGTACGGGTCCTTGGTGGGCGTCCACCTGGAACGGCCGGACCAGCCCCAGCCAGAAGTCCGCGAAGTGCTGTAATGGCCTCGGCATCACAACCCTGGCCCTTGCTGCTGCTGGATACGAACGCCTGCATCGCCTTGCTCAAGCGGCGCGCGCCCGAGTTGCGCGACCGAATCGTTGCGCTGCCCAAGGACCAAACCGCCACTTGCGCAATTGTCAAAGCCGAGCGGATGTTCGGCGTGGCGAAGAGCGATTGGCCAGACAAGGCGCGCGCGCAGACCGAACAATTGCTGACTGGCTTGAGGCTGATCGACTTCACGGCCAACTGCGCCGACGAGTACGGCCGGATTCGATTTGCCTTGGAGCGCGCGGGGCAAGGTATCGGTGCCAACGACGCCCTGATTGCCGCGACGGCCCTTGCCCATGGCGCGACGCTCATCACACGTAACCTAAAGGAATTTGGTCGGGTGCCTGGGCTTGCCGTCGAGGCGTGGTAGGTGGGCGGCAGCCCGCGCCGACCGCGCAGCAGGCGAGCGTCGGCGGCGGGTTGTCCTCTTTGTCCGGCTTTGGCCGGCGCTGGATGCGGCGCGCTGGTCATGCAAACCCTGGCTCGTCGTGCGGGTCCGCGAACCCATTCGGTCTGGCCGTTGCATGGGCAGGTGCAGCGGAAGCCGAGGTTGTTGTCGGCGTCGGACGGGTTGTCGTCGCCGCGTTTGGGCCGGCGCAGACCATCGCCTGGGACGCCAACGAAAGCGCCAAGTGGAGCGCCTTGACGCAAGGACCAGCGTAGCCATAATGTAGCCGTGCTGGCCCAATCGCCAGCGACGGGGCCGACCATGCAATTCGTACCGGTGCGCAGCCTGCGCAACACCCCAAATGCCGTGCAAGAATTGCTGAAGAACAGCGGCGACGTCGTCTTGACCGCCCGCGGCGAACCCATCGCACTGCTGGTGCCAATCGATGGCGACTTGACTGCCGCGCTGCAAACGCTGCGGCGGGCGCGCGCCGAACAGGCCGTGTCGGACCTGCGCGCAGAGGCGGCGCGGCTCGGGCTCGACAAGTGGACCGATGAGCAAATCGCCGAAGAAATCGCGGCATATCGTGCCGAGCAACCGCAGCGATGACCCGCATCGTC
>CAXRHS010000464.1:0-2590 GCA_964230235.1 Myxococcota bacterium | reverse complement strand
ACGGCATCCGCAGCTTCAGGAGGGCATCGACCGTTCCAGGGTAGGCCATGGCCAGCGGCACCAGCACGCCCGCGCCCATCGCCCAATCGCTCAGGCCGCCCAGCAAGAACGCCGCGTGCCCCCCCGCCAGCGCAAAGTGACCGACCATCAGCGCGCCCGACAGCACCTTGGCATAGACCATCAGGTGCAGCAGCGGCCGACCGCGTTCGGGGTCGCGCCACGCCCACAGGCTCATCATGGCCAGCACCGAAATCAGACCAAGCGCCACGTACTTCCACAGGGCGACGGGTGGCGGTGCGCCGCTTGCCACCCCGACGCCGACCAGCGCCTGGATGGCGTCGAGCAGGCCATACACCTGCGGTTCGGCCAACAACACCGAAAAGAAGAACGCGGTGTAGCAAAAGGTGTACGCGGCCAGGGTCAAGCGCAGCGCGCGGTGGGCGTCCATGGGGCTCCTTTTGATTGACTACCGCAAAAGAAAGGCGCCGGTACTCCAGACAATCCCTTCGAGCTGCGGGCCTTCTTCGCGTGCGCGGACTTGGAAGTCGCTCCACGGCTTGCCGAGGTTGACGAGCTTACTGGTTGGCCCCAACTGCTCGCCATTGCCGAGCGACTTTTGGCTGGCATAGGCTGGCACCAGGTAGTCGTTGGGTCCAGCGCAAAACGCGCCCTTGGACTTGAGCCCGTAGCAATCAAACGACAAGTCGTAGGTATGGCCCTTGCCGGCGGTATAGCCGGTCAAGACGACACCTTCTGCGCGCAGTTCCTGGTAGGTCATCCAGTTG
Source organism: Myxococcota bacterium (assembly GCA_964230235.1). Classification (GTDB taxonomy): domain Bacteria; phylum Myxococcota_A; class UBA9042; order UBA9042; family UBA9042; genus SXRM01. Next base: position 1,805 of record CAXRHS010000464.1, on the reverse strand, counting down.
CCGGCCAGCCGGCTCGCGATGCACAGGTGACCATAGCCGGGCGCGCCGTCGAAGCCGTCCCATGCCCGCAACTCACTGCTCGACAGCGCGCACTTGCCCTGGGTCGGCGACGGGTTCTGCATGACCAGCAGCTTTTGCGCCCATGCGACGTCGACGCGCAGCCAGCCGCCGCCGTAGCTGACCATGTCGCAAAACACCTGGTATTTGTTGGTGCCGTCGCCCTGGTCGGGGTCGAGCCAGTACACGCCGCTTGGTGCCTTGGGTCGGGCTTGCAGGATTTGCTTGCACGACACCGCAGGCGTCACTTCGCTGCCTGGGGTGCAAGTGCCAAACCAGCAAACCCCAGAGCCGCCACACGGGGTGTCGTTGGGCAAGGCAGGATGAGTGCAGCCAAGCGCGCTCGTGCACTTGTCGACCGTGCACGGATTCTTGTCGTCGCAGTTGACCAGGTTGCCGACGCACACGCCGTTCTTGCACACGTCGCCACCGGTGCACAAAGTGCCGTCGCTGCACGGCTGCGCATTGGGCACATGCAGACAGCCAAGGACTTTGTCGCAGGCGTCGGTCGTGCACGGCTGGGTGTCGTCGCAGTCTTTGGTGGCACCCTTGCAGGTTGCGTCCTTGCAGACATCGGCGCTCGTGCAGGCGTCGCTGTCGTCGCACGGCGCGGCATTTGGCTGGACGAAACAGCCTTTTTCGGGGTGGCAGTCGTCGTTGGTGCAGGGGTTGTTGTCGTTGCACGGCAGCTTCTTGCCGCCCACGCACGCGCCGCCCTGGCATTGGTCCTCAAGGGTGCAAAGGCTGCCATCGCTGCACACGGCCTGGGCGGCTTTGGTCGTGCAGCCCAGCTGTGGCACGCAGGTTTCGGCCGTGCACGGGTTGGCGTCGTCGCAAACGACCGCCTTGCCCCCGCTGCACTTGCCGCCCGTACAGGCCTCGCCCAGCGTACACGCGTCGCCGTCGTTGCAGGGCACGCTGGCGATGGCAAACGTGCAGCCTTGTGCCGAGTTGCAGCCGTCGAGCGTGCACGGGTTGCCGTCGCTGCACACCACGCCTTTGCCGCCCGCGCACAGGCCTTTGGCGCACGCCTCGCCGGTGGTGCACGCATTGCCGTCGTCACAGGTGCCGCTGGCCGCCGTGTGCGCGCAACCGGCGTTGGCCGTGCAGGTGTCGACGGTGCAAGGGTTGGCGTCGTTGCAGACCAGGGGGTTGCCGCCTTTGCATTTGCCGGCGGAGCAAGAGTCGGCCGCCGTACACGGGTTGCCGTCGCTGCACGCGCCACCTGTTGCCAGGTACACGCAGCCGGCGTCCACGCTGCAACCGTCACTGGTGCAGGGATTGCCGTCGTCGCATTGCAGCGCGGTCTTGCCCTGGCAACTGCCGCTGCCGCAGTGGTCGCCCTGACTGCACGGGTTGCCGTCGCTGCACTTGGCGGCAGGAGCGGGCGCGAACACGCAACCGCTGCCGGGTACGCAGTCGTCGCTGGTGCACGGATTGCCATCCTGGCATTGGGTCGGCTTGCCGGCCTCGCACTTGCCATCAACGCAGACATCGAGCGCGGTACAGGCGTTGCCGTCGACGCACGGCAGCTTGTTCGGCACGTGGTCGCAGCCGGCCGCAGGGTCGCACGAATCGGCGGTGCACGGGTTGAAGTCATCGCACGATCCGGCCGTGGCCGGCTGGCACACGCCCTTGCTGCAAATGTCTTTGCTGTTGCAGGAATTGCCGTCGTCGCAGGGCGTGTTGGTGTCCAGAAAGACGCAGCCCTGGGTCGGTGCGCAGCTGTCGTCCGTGCACGGATTGCC
>CAXRHS010000463.1:0-3857 GCA_964230235.1 Myxococcota bacterium | reverse complement strand
ACTTCTTCAACCAGCAGTTCGCCATTGCCGGAGCCTTCGGACCCACCCTGGCCTACAACGGCGACCGGACCAACCCGTTGACCGGCAGCAGCGCGTCGCTCGACATCGCGTTGGCCCGGGGCGATTTTGGCGGCGGCCTGGGCTTCACTTACTACATTCGCTGAGTCCCGACTTCAACGACGCGGCCGCGCTCACCGCGCAGACACCAAGGATTGCCATGCCTGCCTCTACCAAGCCCACCGCCATTGCGCTCGTGCCCGGCGACGGCATCGGCCCCGAAGTCATCCGCGCGGCGGTGCAGGTGCTCGACGCCTGCCAGGCCAAATTCGGCGGCACGTTCACGACCAAATGGTTTGACCTCGGCGCCGAACGGTACCTCAAGACCGGCGAGACGCTGCCACAAGCAACGTTTGAGCACCTGCGCGACGATTTCGACTGCATCCTGCTTGGCGCATTTGGTGACCCCCGCGTGCCCAGCAACAGCCACGCCAAGGACATCTTGCTCGGCTTGCGCCAGCGGCTCGACCTGTACGTCAACCTGCGCCCTGTGCGCCTGGTGGACGCGCGCCTGTGTCCGCTCAAAGGCGTGGCTGCGGGCGGCGTCGACATGGCGATTGTGCGCGAGAACACCGAGAGCGTGTACGTCGGCATTGGCGGGTCGTTCAAGGCGGACACCGAGGACGAAGTTGCGCAAAACGTCATGCTGTCGACCCGCAAGGGGTGCGACCGCTTGCTGCGCTATGCGTTCGAGCTGGCAAGAACGCGGCGCGGCCAGTTGGTGCTGTGCGACAAAGCCAACGCCATCGAGTCTGCCCACGGCTTGTGGCGCAAGTCGCTCAAGGCGCTGGCGCCGCTGTATCCCGATGTGCGGGCGACCACCTTGTACGCCGATGTGGCGGCGATGCGCATGACCACCCACCCGCAGGAATTCGACGTGGTGGTCGGCGACAACATGATTGGCGACATCTTGAGCGACCTCGCGGCGGCGCTGGTCGGCGGCCTCGGCCTGGCGCCTTCGGCGTCCACGCATCCCGGCCGGGTGGCGCTGTACGAACCTGTCCATGGGTCGGCGCCGGACATCGTCGGCACCGGCAAGGCCAACCCGCTGGCGGCGATCCTGTCGCTCGGCATGCTTTTGCGCGACCAGGGGTTGGGCCAGGCGGCCGCTGCCGTCGAGGCGGCGTGCGCGCAGAGCGTGGTCGAACTGGCGTGCACGCCGGACCTTGGCGGCAGCCTGAACACCGATCAGGTCGCGGCTTGGGTGGCTGGCAGGTTGTAGCGGCCCGCCGAAAGTCCGGCCGAAATTGGGATTGCGCGCGTGGGTCGGTTCGGAGGGCACAGCACGCGCCGCCGACGGCGCCAGGCCCAGCGCGAGGGCAAGCGCGGTCAAACAGCGGCCGGACGCGACCAGATAACCTGAGAACATAACAACCATTGACCGCCAAACCTTGACAACCACACCCGTCACAGGTATCCGCGTGCCCCCGCGGCGCCTTTGCCGCACGACGGCGCCATGGCCCCTGACCCGCACTTGCAGCACCTGACCTTGCCCGACGGCCGCGCGGCCGTGCGCTTCACCGGGCGGATGCTTTTCCTGTACGAGAACCTGGATCTGGTCCGCCGTCAGTTGGCCGGCGAAGACATCCCGTGGGATCCAAACGAAAAGCTCATCGACAACATCAGCACCGACGAAATCACCCCGGCGTGGGTATGCTTCTACTTCGACGAAACCCTGGGCGACTACTCGCTGGTCGGGTTGCGCGGCGGCGCGATCGAACGCAACAGCCTCCAGAACGGCAACTTTGCAGTCATCGTCTCCGGCAAGTCCAAGGGCTGCGGCAGCTCGCGTGAAACGGCGCCGTACAGCGAACAAGCGGCCGGCGTGCGCCTGGTCATCGCGCAAACCATCGAGAAGATCTACGGCCAGAACAGCCAGAACATCGGCCTGTATACCAGCCTGGACTTCGGCCTCATCCCGCGCATCCAGGCCGGCGAGGCGATTGCCATCGACGAGTTCTGCACTGGGTTCGATCCGGTCGCGGCCGATATCGTGCGGATGGGCGGCCTTTTCGCCTACAACCGCGAGCGGCTTGCCGGCAACGTGCGCCCGCCAGCGCCGGCCACGCCGACGCGGCCGATGACGCTGGTCGAAAAGATCATTGCGCATCATGCCATTGTCGACGCCGCCACCGGCCAGACCGGCGCCGCCGCCGTGCAACCGGGCGATGCCGTCTTTGTGCGAACGGGCGTGCGCTTTAGCCACGACTACACGACGGCGATGGCGCAGGCGAGCTTTCGGGCGGCGCTCGGCGACGGTGCGCGGGTGACCGACCCCGGGTCGGTGTTTGCGTTTCGCGACCACCTGACTTTTCTCAAAGGGGTGATGAGCGACAAGCACAAAGCCATGGGCCTGGACAACCAGGCCGACCAGCTTGCCGTCATCCAGCGGCAGTTCTGCGCGGCGCAGGGCATTCGGCTGTACGACGAGCACGCCGATGGCTCGGGGTCCGAGGCCATCTGCCACAATGCGGTGCTCGAGGACCTCGGCACCCCCGGCGACATCATCGTCGGCACCGACTCGCACACCTGCACCGGCGGCGCGCTGGGCGCGTTTGCGTTTGGCGTCGGCTCGACCGACATGGCCAACACCTGGTACAGCAACGACATTCGCGTGTCGGTGCCGCACAGCGTGCGCTTTTTCGTGTCGGGCACCCTGCGCGCTGGCCTGTCGGCCAAAGACGTGATGCTGCGCATCCTGGCCACGCCGTTCATCAAAGACGGCAAGGGCATCGGCAAGGTCTTGGAGTTCTGCGGCCCGGCCATCGAAGCGATGTCGATGGACGAGCGCGCCACGCTGACCAACATGGCCGTAGAGGCCGGCGCCACCACCGGCATCATCGCCGCCGACGACACCACTGTGCGCTGGCTTGCCAACATTCGGCCAGGTGTCGCGGAACACAAGCTGCGCGGCAACTGGTTTCGCAGCGACGCCGACGCAGTCTACTTTGCCAGCTTTGACATCGACCTCGACCAACTGGACTTGATGGTGGCGACGCCGGGCGACCCGCGCAACGGCGTGCCGATTGGCGACCTCGGCGACCCGATCAAGGTCAATCTGGCCTACGGCGGCAGTTGCACCGGCGGCAAGATGGCCGACATGGACATGTACGCCAGCGTGCTGCGCACCGCGGTCGACAAGGGCAAGCAGGTGCACCCGGACGTCGAGCTATTCATCCAGTACGGCAGCCAGAAAATCAAGCAGTACGCCGTCGACCGCGGCTACCCGGCGATTTTTGCGGCGGCCGGCGCCAAGGTCATCGACCCGTCGTGCGGCGCTTGCATCAACGCGGGTCCTGGCGTGTCCAAGACCGCGGATACCGTGACCATTTCGGCGATCAACCGCAATTTTCCTGGTCGGTCGGGGCCGGGCAAGGTGTATCTGGCCAGTCCGCTGGTCGTCGCGGCGTCGGCCATCGTGGGGCACATCGCTTCGCCGGATCAGATCTGAGCGCCGCCGGGTCGCTCGGGAGGCGCCATGCGCGCAATTTTCTTGGGTGATCAACCGTTGACCGCTCGCCGCTGGCTTGCGCATGCCGCGGCCGCGTCGCTGTGGGCGGCGCCTGCGTGGGCGGCACAGCCCGTAGCGCCACCGACCGCAGCGAAGCCCGCGCCCGCTCAGCCGGCATCTACGCAGGCCGTCGACGAAGCCGTGGCGCTGCGGCAGCGGGGCCTGCTCGCCGAAGCAGCCCAAAAGCTCATCGCCTGGATGGCCGAGCACCCCGAAGACGCGCGTGCGCGCCACGAGCTGGGCACGCTGTATGCCCTCAATGGCCAGTTGCGCGACGCCGAGGAACAGT
>CAXRHS010000462.1:0-6114 GCA_964230235.1 Myxococcota bacterium | reverse complement strand
GCTTCGCGGTCAGCCGATGCCGTCGATCCGGGCGCCCAGGCTGGCGAGCAAGGCGTCGGCGAGACAAAACGTCACCATCGCCTCGACAATCGGCACCGCGCGCGGCACGACGCACGGATCGTGGCGCCCGGTCACGGCCAGGCTGCGGGCAGCGCCGTCGGGTGCCACTACGGTCTGCGCCTGTGGGATGGTCGCCGCCGGTTTGAACGCGGCGTCGACCAGCAGCGGCATGCCGGTCGAGATGCCGCCCAGCGTGCCACCGTGGTGGTTGGTGCGCGTCCGCAGCGGCTCACTGCCGACCACGAAGGGGTCGTTGTGGGCGCTGCCGCGCATGGCGCTGGCGGCAAACCCGCTGCCGAATTGCACACCCCGACAAGCCGGCAACGACAAAAGCGCATGGCCGATGGTCGCGGTCAGCTTGTCGAAGACGGGCGCGCCAAGTCCGGCCGGCGGGTCGCGCACCACACAGCGCACCACGCCCCCCACACTGACGCGATCGCGCTGTGCCGATTCGATGCACGCCACCATCGCGAGGGTGGCAGCCGGGTCGGGACAGCGCACCACCGATGCGTCCACCGTGGCGCGATCCAGCACGGCGGGATCAAAGGCAAACCCGGGGCACGGCTGGCCGGTCACCTGTGCAGGTGGCGGCCCGTCGGCCACAACGTCGCCAATCTGGTGGGACCACGCCACAACCGCAGGCAGCGGCCAGCCGCGCGCTCCGCACACGGCATGCAAAATGGCCTCGGCCAGCGCGCCGCCAATCACACGGCCCACCGTCTCACGGGCGCTCGCACGGCCGCCGCCGCGCGCATCGCGGTGACCGTAGCGCAGCTGCCAGGTCCAGTCAGCGTGACCGGGGCGGAACGCCTCACCCAACGCCGTGTAGTCTTTGGCCCGTGCGTCGCTGTTGGCGACCGCGACGGCGATGGGCGTGCCGAGCGCCCTGCCCTGGTGCACGCCAGACAGGATCCGCGGCGTGTCGGTCTCTTTGCGCTGCGACTGCAGCGCATTCTGACCCGGCCGTCGCCGCGCCAGCCAGGCGTCGAGCATCTCGTCGTCTACCGCCACCCCGGCCGGAACCCCATGAACGACGCAACCGACTTCGGGGCCATGCGACTCGCCAAACGTGGTCAAGCGCAGGTGCGTGCCAAAGGTGTCGCCGGCCATCAGTACAGCGTCTCGATGCGGGCGCCGGTGTAGTACTGCAACAAGATGGTCTTGTAGTCCTGGCCCGCCTTGGCGCGCGCCACCGCGCCAGTCTGGTCCATGCCGACACCGTGGCCAAAGCCCGCGCCTTGAAAAATCCAGCGCTCGGGTGCGCCATTCTTGCCGGGCGAACCAGCCTTGATGACCACCAACGACGAGCGCAGGCCCTTGGGACCGTGCGAGCCGCCCAGGGCGTCGCGGATGCGCAGCTCGCCATCAATGGTTGCCGACTTGCCGTCGATGGTCGCCACTAGCAGCGAAATCGCCCGCCCCGACACCCCTCGCTTTAGCACCTTGAGCTCGCGCACCGGCGCGGTGATGCCAAATGGCTTGAGCTGGTCGAGCAATTCGCCGGCACTGCGCTCGGTGCGCCAGCGGCAAGCCTCGGCGTTCAGGCCGGATGCCGCCGCCCACGACTCGTCTTTGCTGTCGAGCAGCGCCTGTACGGCCGCGTCGCTCATGCCCTGCGCAAAGGGCGGCTTGGCTCCGGCAACGACGTCCGGCGCTCCGCGCAGCGCCGGCTGCGGGCGGCCGGGCCATACGTTCTCGTTGGCTTCGGTGTGACCACCTGAGACTGCGTGGTAGAACGCATCGACCAGGCGCCCTTCGGCGTCGACCATCACCTGGCCGCGGGTGTCTTGCACTGCGGCCGCGATGCGCGCGTTGACCCGTTCGAGCCCCCGAAACGCCTGACAGTGGGTCTCGCTGCAGATGGCAAACGGATCAGTGGCGTGGCGCGTGCCCACTTTGGCCAGCATGTCGGTGCGGGCAGCCACGGCTTGTGCGCGCAGCGCGGCGTCGGGGGCGGAGTGGAAAATCTCGGACGCGACCACACCTGCGAGAATTCGTTCGATTTCCGCCTCGTTCACGACCTCTAGCCCCTGCTGACCGGCGATGACGTACACTCGACCCGGCAGTTCGAGGTCGGTCCGCGTCGAACCGCGAATGCCCACGACCTTGAGCGCCGTGGCCTTGCCGGTTTGCTTGAGCGCCTCAAACCACAGCACGTCGCGTGCGTGGATTTCCAGCGCCGAGCCGGCCTTGTCGCGCACGACCAATTCCGCGCCCGGCGGAGTCTCGACAACCGTGTGCACCGACAGCTCGGCGCCAAACTGCCGCGCGAGGTCAGCAGCTTTGGTGCGCGCGAGCGCGAGGTCGTCGAACTGATTGTCGAGGCACAGCAGCGGCTGGCGGGTGTCGAACATTCGGCCAGTCAGGCCATACGTCGTCCCTGTGCCCAGCGCGCGTACGGCACGCCCGCGGTCCTTCCAGGTGGCCTTTTGGGCGCGCAGGGACTCGAAATCCCACGCTGCCGCGCGCGCCAGCACCACAACATGGTGCACGACGCCGCTTTGACGACCGGTTGCCACCAACTCGACCGCCCGCTCAGGCGGCAACCGCACATCGACCTGGCCGTCGCCAGTGCCCAGGATGCGCAAACCGGCCGGCGCTGCGATCTCCACTTTGTCCTGCCGGCCAAGTACGGATAAGGGCAGCAACGGCTTTCCGCCGTCGCCCATCCGCAGCACATCGCGGTACAGGCTGGCCGTGCGGTCGCCGTGCGCCAGCGGATCGGCCTGCGCCCACGCCGTACCCGCGATCGCGATGGCGGCGGCAGCGGTCAATAACTGTGTGACTTTGCTCATCTTGACGAAGCGCGGACCCCAACGCTTGGCGGCATTGTCGGCCGGTTGCAGCAGTATGTCCATGTTCCGCGCTGGGCGTGGCGCGGTGCGTGCAAGCCCGTGCTTTGCAAATGCCGGACGCTGCTTCATACTCGCGCCAGCGCGCTTCGCGCATGCCCTTGGCAACCGTCGCATGGCCTCTGTTCATCAGCGCTACCGCATCATCGAGAAGATTGACGCTGGCGGCATGGCCGAGATCTACAAGGGCGTTTCGGTCTCGATGGACGGCTTTGAGAAAGCCGTGGCGATCAAGCGCATCTTGCCGAGCCTGACCCAGGACCAGAAGTTTGTCAGCATGTTCTTGGACGAGGCGCGGCTGTCCATGCAGCTCAACCACGCCAACGTGGTCCAGATTCTGGACATGGGTCGCGTGGGCGAAACCTACTTCATGGCGATGGAGTTGGTCGACGGTGCCAACTTGCGGCGCGTCATGCAGCGCGCGATCGATCTTGGGGTGCGGATTCCTGTTAGCGTGGCTTGCTTCATGGCGATGGAGATCGCCAAAGGCCTTGCCTACGCGCACGAAAAAACCGACACGCAGGGCCAGTCGCTTGGCATCGTGCACCGCGACGTGTCGCCGCCCAACGTGCTGGTGTCGCGGCAGGGCGAAGTCAAGATTACCGACTTCGGGCTGGCCAAGGCCAAAAGCAACGTCTCGGTCAGCGAGGCGGACGTAGTCAAGGGCAAGTTTGCGTACCTGAGTCCAGAAGTGGTGGACGGTCGGGACCCCGATGGTCGCTCGGACATCTATGCGGTCGGCATCATTTTGTGGGAAATGCTGTGCGGACGGCGTTTGTTCTCGGGCAAGAACGACAACGAGACCATCGAGTTGGTGCGAAAGGCCGAGATCCCCAAGGTGGGGCCAACACGCGAAGATGTCGACGAAGACCTCGACAAGTTGCTGCAGCGGACGCTGGCCAAGAACGTCAAGCGTCGCTTTCAGACCTGCCGCGAGTTGGAAACGGAGATTGCGAGCTACCTCGCGCGCAGGGGCATGCGCGCGACAAGCGCCGATTTGGCCCAGTTCTTGCGCGAGTTGCTCGACACCGAGAACGAGACGGAGACGTTTGACATCCTGACCTTGCTCTCGCACGAGATGCATGACCTTGCGCGCCTCGGCAACCTGGATCTGACGCTGGGTCAAGTGCCGCTCCGTCCCAGCGACTTGCGGGCCAAAAGCACTTCGCGACTGCACGTCGGCAAGATGTTGGACGGACTGGACGAAGGCGTTCTCGACGACCTCGCGCGCGACGAAGGCAGCGAAGGCAGCCTTGCCGACCGGCTGGAGCCCCCACAGGAAAGCGCGGGGCCAATCGCAGGCACCAAGACCCCTGTCGCCGCAACCCGTTCAGGCAACAACTGGCTTGTGCCTGCAGTCATCGGGTTCAGCCTGCTGCTGGCGGCAGCGGCGGCGGTTGCCTTCAAGGTCTTTGGCTGATTGGCACGGCACGGCGCGACCAACTGGTGAACTTTTCCGTTGCCCCGGGCAACCATCGCGGCCCCGCCCAAGCGGGCCACAAGGAGAGAGCGCATGAAGTTTTTTGTGGACACAGCAGACGTTGCCGAAATTCGCAAAGCGCTGGCTTGGGGGATTCTCGATGGCGTAACGACCAACCCGACCCTGGTCGCCAAGACCGGTCGCCGTTTTGAGGATGTGCGCGCGGAGATTCTGCAGATCGTGCAGGGCCCGGTCTCGTTGGAAGTCACCGACATGACCTTGGACGGTATGCTGAGCCAGGGCCGCGCGCTGGCCCAATTGGGTCCGCAGGTCGTGGTCAAGCTGCCGCTCACGCGCGAAGGGATTGCGGCGTGCAAGACGCTAACGGACGAAGGCATTCGCACCAATGTCACCTTGTGCTTTACGGCAAGCCAGGCGCTGTTGGCGGCCAAGGCGGGCGCGACCTACATCTCGCCTTTCGTGGGTCGGCTCGACGACGTGTCGACCGATGGGATGGCGCTCATTGCCGACATTGTTCAGATCTACCGCAACTACGGGTTCGCGACCCAGGTCCTGGTCGCGTCCACCCGGCATCCGATGCACATCGTCGCCGCCGCCAAGCTGGGCGCGCATGTGTGCACCGTGCCGTACAAGGTGCTCGACCAGCTTTTCAACCATCCGCTGACCGACCTGGGCAACGCCCAGTTTCTCAAAGATTGGGCCAAAGTGCCGGGCCAGTCCTCGCAGCCTTGCGAATTCTGGCTCATGCGCATCGGGCGCCGCTGGGGTTTGGCGACGACAACGCGGCGACAATGGCCAAATCCGGCTTGGCAGGTTGGCAAAGTGCGGACAGCCTCTGCGGCCTGGGATGGACGCGACACTGTGGTTCGGAGTGACCAGAGCAAACCAGATCGAATCAAGCGATTTCCGCGACTTGCGCCTGGCGCAAGCGTAGCCCGCGCAGAGGGACCGCGTGACCGACACGGCTGACCAGGAGCTCGAGCCGCCACCGCCAGCTGCCGATGACAGCGTCGATCGCTGGTCGCAGTTCCGGCGGGCGACGCGCTGGGTGGCGCGCATCGGCTTCTTGCTGCTCCTAGCGCTGTTCGTGCTGTGGCAGGGAACGACCAGCTGGACCGCCATTGCCGCTTGTGTCGGCGCGACCTTGGCGCTATGGATTCTGTCCATCCCTTGCGTACCCCACAAACGCTCGACTCCGACTAGCTTTTGGGTGTGGTTCGCCCTGGGCGCGTGGACGACGCTGCACTTGCTGCCATTGCCGATCGGATTGGTGCGCTGGCTCAGCCCGACCGCGGCCGAGTTGCATGAGCGGATGGCTGCTGCAGCTGGCCTGCCCATCGCCGGCAGCCTGCCGCTGGCCCTTGCGCCTGGCGATGCTGCACTGCAGGCGGTCGTGTACTTGCTTGTGGCCGTCCACGCCTACCTGTTCTCCAACTTGCTGCTCGGCGCTGGCGGCCGACGCATGCTCGCCTACTTCACGACCACGATTACCGCCCTCGGCCTGCTGGCGGGATCCGCCCACTTGGCTGCGGTACACGCGGGAGCGGAGCTTTTGCCGCCAACGTTGGTGGAGCTTGCCGGCAAGGCGGCATTCATCAACCCGAATCACGCCGCGGGACTGCTCAACTTGTGCCTCGCGGTCACCATCGGTCGCGCGGTGCACGGCGGCGGGGCTGGCCGTACCGTTTCGGGCGCGCTGGCATTGGTGCTGGTGCTGTTTGTGATCGGGACCGCGTCGCGCGGCGGCATTCTGACGATGTG